>JALRFC010000068.1 GCA_023253875.1 Candidatus Kapaibacterium sp. | reverse complement strand
CAGTGCAATGCTGCATAATTGCCAAGCTTTTTGTTAAAGAAGGAGCTTGGACAATCTCGACTTGAGCATTGTGATGCATTTCTTTAATTATGGATTCTATATGCTGATTCAATGATAATTCTTCGGGTCCGCCAAAGAGAAGAATCTTCATGCCTAATTCTTTAGCTGCATTAGCGCACACTTCTGCATAATGATCTGGCTTCCATCGCTTATTGATTTGATTTTTGACAATAGCTGAACCTGCATGAATTCCAAGTAGGGAAGAGTCTTTAACGAAAGTATGTTGTGCTAGCCATTCCACTGCATAATCTTGATCTTCTTTGGTTATGTGAAGTGACATCGCTGGAAGTGTTTCAGGAATTCTAGCACCAAGTGTTGATGCAATGCGAATATTCTCTTCACAATTGTGCAGTTCATTTCTTTCATCAAGGAGAATATTGTTCAAGACATTTAGCTGAGTAATTGAATCATGAAGATAGCGATGTCCAATTCTATGCTTTGAGCCAATGATTCTTGCAACGATTGCATAATGAAATCTATTTGCCGGAAATGCAGTGATGGTATGAGTATAATGACCACGTAAAGAGAAGAGAAATTTCAGAGATTTGAGGGGTGATTCTTTTAAGAAATTCCAATACAATACTGATGATAGATCGGGATTGGTTGTAAAAATATCCTCAATTCCTTTGAACATTGTGAGTACATCAATGCGTATATGTGGGAATGTCTGTCTAAGAATACGCAGAGCAGGTGTAAACATCAAAGCATCACCAATACCGGATAATGCCAAAATGAGAATGCGATCATCTTGTGTGATGTGAGAACGGATCTGTTCTTTCAAGCATGATGTATCATGTGAACTCACATGCAAGGAAGTGCTGGAGAGAATCGTGAGGTCATTCATGCTATGCATTACATTACCCTACATATATCATTTCTTGCTGAGGTGCTATGCCGGATACTATCGGTCTTCCATCTTGCATGAATACCATGTCAACTTCAGTTCGCATACCCACTTTTCCGGGGATATAAATTCCCGGTTCTATCGAACATGATGTCATTGGTAAGACAATTCTAGTATCCATGGTTTCATAATTATCCATATTCGCCCCCGGACCATGAGTTTCTGTCGTGATGCTATGTCCGGTACGATGCACGAAATACTTCCCATATCCTCTATCTTCAATCACTGCTCTCACGGCATCATCAATTTCACAACCCATCACGGTTTTCTGCGCATTGAAACGTTCTTCAAAAAGCGAAATACCCGCATTCCTTGCTTCTATGATTGTATTGAAGATAATTGATTCTTCTTCAGTCATGGAAGTTCCGGTATGACACATCCAAGTGATGTCTGAATAGGTACCATTCCCGTGTTTTGGACATGCCCACATATCTATAAGCACTATCGTATCTTTTCCGAAACATGAGGATTGATTTGCACTTGGGGCATAATGCGGACTCGCGGCATTGATGTCTCTTGCAATGATCGGTTCGCTATATGTCATAAGTCCACAATCTGCAAAGCGCTTCATCACAAATTGCTGAATGGCATATTCATCGGCTTGTCCGGCTTTGCGAATTGAAGAACGAATCTCTTCGCATGTTTCAAGCAGTATATTACCAAGTGTAGGAGCCGTGAATGCAAGATTCTCTTGCATTTGTTCTTCTGTCCACACTGCTGCAATCATTTGTAATAGATTGGCTGAACTATGAATTCCCGCATGCATGCTTCGAAGTAATTCCACAGTGCCGGCATCAACTTTTGATGCGGTTGGGATGGCATTCATGGGGGAATATTCTATTGCGATATTGGGATATGCATCTATGAAAGATTGTAATCCTGTATGCCAACCTTCATGTCCGGCATAGATAGTATGCTGTGCATCCAGATGGGCGAGAGTAAAATCCTCGATGGCATGAACCAATGTTTGTATGCTACCTCGTGCAGGTATCAAAACAGCCCAGCGTCTTGTACAATGCATCCCTGAAGGCATTTCTACGATTTCATGTGCAATGGAATTACTACCACGAAAATCAAGAAGTAACCAGGCATCGAGTCCTAGTGATTGCAAAGCTTCTTGTATTTTCGGAAGTGATTTCATCACAATGCCTGAACCGCTGATTTGAATACTTGACCTCTATGTTCAAAGTTTGCAAACATGTCAAAAGACTTACAAGCAGGCGAAAAGAGGACTACATCTCCATACTTGGATTCATTGGCGGCAAGCATGGTTGCTTCTTCCAGACTGCCGGCTTTCAAACATCGCTTGCTCGTACAATAATGATTGAAAATCACTTCTTGTTCTTCACCAATTGCGATGATTGTCTTGACATGTTTTTGAACGAGCGGATCTAATTCCGCATAGGAATTATTATCGCCACGTCCACCGGCAATCCATATTATGGGTTCTGCATAGCTGGATAAAGCATACCAAGCCGCATTGATATTTGTGGCTTTTGAATCATTGATATAACTGACATTATTGAGTGATCGTACAAATTCCAAGCGATGTTCGACACCCGAGAATTGCATTAATCCATCACGAATATTTTCATTTCGGATTTCGAATGCTCTCGCTGCCAATGCGGCTGCCATGGAATTATACCGATTGTGAACGCCGGGGAGGCGCACATCTTTGAATGGCATTAATACTTCCTCTAAATGCTGTGAAGTAGCGAATACCAATTGATCATCCAACATATATGCCCCTTGCTGCACGGGGTTCATGCTGAATTGTAGAATATTCGCTCTTGAAATCCCTGCGCATGCTGCTGCGTCGAGATTGTCTGCATTCAAAATTACAATATCATTCTCGTCTTGATTCAAGGAAGTTTTCCACTTTGCTCTTTTATATGCCTCGAATGTTCCATGATAATTCAAATGATCTGGAGTAATATTTAGAATCATTCCCACTTTGGGTTTATAATCTTTGATTCTATCCAATTGATAACTACTCGCTTCGATCACAAGGATTGTACTGGGATCAATCTCATGAACATAGTCACTGAGAGGTGTCCCGATATTTCCGGCTGCAATTGCCTTTTTGCCTGCAGTATTGAAAAGAAATGCAGTCAAAGCTGTTGTTGTTGTTTTCCCATTTGTACCGGTAATGGAAATGATTGGATTCCTCACATGCGATGCCGCATATTCCAATTCACTGATGATGGAGATTCCACGAGTTTCCGCTTCCAGGATGATTGGAGATGAAGGTGGAACGCCTGGTGAGGTGATGATGAGTTCGCAACCTTCCAATGCTGCTGATGTATGTCCACCGAATTCATGAGCTATTCCGGCATCGGATAATACATCAATCGTTGATTGAAATTTCTCTTTCATACCTGATTCGGTTACAAATGGCTTATCGCCATCGTTCAAAGCAAGTTTGGAGGCAGATAGACCGCTTTTGCCCGCACCTATGATTGTAATATTCATGATTCTTGAGTAAAAAACAGTGTCACATCGCTCATGTAGAGCCGAATCGTTCAGTATTCATGCGCCATGCCAACCAAGCATGACACTGCGATGTGAAGTTTGCAAGTAGAGAGTAATGATCAGTGATCGCATACATGAATCGGCGTTCGAACATCCTCACTGCAATGTGACACTTGAAAAAATTACTTGGACATTTCTTGATAAAAATACAGTGATGCTTCCATGCCTAATTTCACATTTTCCAATGAAAAATGTTCATCCGGTGAATGAGCATTCTCATCTTGTAATCCAAAACCCATCAGAACAGTCGGTGCATTGAGCTTTTGATCAAAAATGATACATACCGGAATGGAACCACCTTCTCTTGTGAAATACGGCTCTACACCATAGGCTTTATGCAATGCCCGTGAGGCAGCATTCATTCCTTTACCTGTTCGTTCAACCAATACCGGATTTGCTCCATGTAAATTCACGACTTCTACTTTGACTGTATTTGGGGCAATACTCTGTACATAATCAGCAAATTTTTTGGCAATATCATCTGTATCTTGATTTGCCACAAGTCGCATAGAAACCTTTGCTGAAGCTTTTGCCGGTAAAACTGTCTTGGCACCAATACCGGTGAATCCTGAATTGAGTCCATTCACATCGAGCGTAGGTCTGCCGGAAATATGCTCCAATGTCGTATAACCTACTTCTCCGCACAATGCAGGTACTTCCAGTCCATTTCTGAATGCTTCGGAATCGAATGGTAATGCGGCATAACCGGCACGCTCTTCTACTGATAAATCAATCACATCATCATAAAAGCCTGGAATTGTGATTCGACCATGTTCATCCTTTAGCTTTGCAATGATTTCACAAAGTGCATTGGCGGGATTGGTGATGCTACCACCATAACTTCCGGAATGTAAATCTCTATTCGGACCTTGCACATGGATTTCCATATAACATAATCCACGCAGTCCATAACATAAGGAGGGAAGTCCGGGGCCATAGAGAGGTGTATCTGACACAACAACTGCATCACATGCAAGGCGCTCTTTATTGTTTTCTATATACTCCGGCAAATTGATACTTCCGATTTCTTCTTCTCCTTCAAGAAGAATCTTGACATTCACCGGTAATGTCCCATCTATAGCTAATAATGTTTCCAATGCTTTCAAATGAAGAAAAACTTGCCCTTTATCATCAGTTGCACCTCTTGCAAAGACCTTACCATCCCTAAATACAGGTGTAAATGGAGGATTTGTCCATAATTCTAGTGGATCAACCGGTTGTACATCATAATGTCCATAAAACAACACCGTCGGTTTATCCGGACCGGCTTCGCAATGCTCTGCATAGACAATGGGATGACCCGGCGTTTCATGTAATTCAGCGTGCTTGATTCCAATTCCCTGTAAATGTTTAATGAGCCATTCTCCACATGCATGAACATCTTTGGAATGCTCAGGTGCAGTACTAATACTTGGAAAGGTCAAGAATTCAGTTAATTCTTCGATAAATCGATCATGATGAAGTTCTAGATACTCTTTGTGTGTCATGGGTAATTCCTAAATGATTACACAAATCTACGAATTCGAGATATCAACAAAATGAAGTTTTACGGAAACTCATTTAGCATCGAAAGTGTTAAACGTTTCCATAAAATTTGGTCAATATGGCCAAATACGATAGTTTTGATAGAAACTATTGAAACAATTATAGTTTCTTTGGTATAAATATGTGTGAGAATAGTCTATGATCGCAGAGCAATTGGATAAAACCAAAGATGATATCATTCGGGAGCGATTGCTGTTGACTGCCATGCAGGAATTCATGCAGTATGGATTTAGCCGTATATCCATGGATGATTTGGCAGTGAAAATGGGAATGAGCAAGAAGACTCTGTATAAGTACTTTCCTTCAAAAGAGGAGCTTGTCAAAGCAGTTCTTGAACTAAGGAAGTCGAAGGTTGCTGAGCTTATGTCATTCATTGAAACAAAAGTACCCAAACATGCTTTTGGGGAAAAAATCGTTCAAGTGAGTCAAAAGGTAGCTGCATTTCTTTCTGAAATTCATCCTCATGTTATGTATGATTTAAAAAAGTCATTTCCGCTGATTTTTGATGATTTTGATTCTTTCAGAAGGGCAAAGATTGTACAAGGGTTTACTCATGCATTGAATGAAGGAAGAGCAAGTGGAGTTTTTCGAGATGATATTCCCATAGAACTTGCCGTTCACATGCATTTGACCTTGATTTCAACCATGATGAATCCTGAATATCTCGCCAATCAACAGTATACACCATTACAGGTGTTCAATATGATTTTACGCTGTACCATGGAAGGACTCTGTACGAACAAAGGAAGATCCATAGTAGAAGCTTCATTATTCACCAAGTCTGTAGAGTAATATGTACTATCAAATCTTGAAGAAATGTCAAATCTTCTTAATGACACTCTTTTGTTTTTTCCTTTCATTTAATGCAATTCATGCCCAAGAGACACGAGCATTGAGCTTGCAAGACGCTTTGGACATTGGCTTGGGAAAAAGTAGAATGCTCTCAATTGGAAAAGAAAAGATGAAAGCTGCAGATGCAAAAGTGGAAGAAGTACAGGCATCGAGGCTTCCGGCATTGAAATTTCAAGCCGGATATACAAGACTTAGCCAAGTTCCTCCGTTCATTGTATCGCTACCATTCCCCGGAACAACACCATTTACCATTGCGCCTGTGATTTTAGACAATTATGTCATGAAACTGAGTGCGGCACAACCTGTATTTACCGGATTCAAATTGGAGAATCTTGAGAAATCAGCTGAGCTTTCAGCCAAAGCAATACAATCAGATTATGACAAAGATAAACTTGACATGATTGCTCTAATCAAGACACAATATTGGAATTATGTGAAGGCACAGCAATTCGTGAAAGTTGCAAAAGAAAATGTAGAGATACTCAAATCACATTTGAAAGATGTGGAGATACTAAATAAGTCCGGAATGGCCCAATTACATGATATTCTGAAACTTCAAGTTCAAGTGTCCGAAGCTGAATATCGATTACTCGAAGCGAATAATCAAAAGCAATTGGCAATGATGGGATTAAATAATGCTCTGAGATTGCCACTTACAATGAATCTTGAAACTACCGAAAAACCTTCTGAATCAGGAATACAGATTCCCATTGAGAATATGATCACGGATGCAATACAACACAGACCCGATGTGCAAGCATCTGATTTTCGTGTCAAGGCAAGTGCATCACAAGTAAAAGTTGCCGAGGCATCATGGTATCCTCAAGTCAGTGTCTTTGCTGAATACAATTACAATAATCCAAATATGCGCATAGTGCCGGCAAGATCTCAATTCGATGATACTTGGGCTGCTGGAATACAACTCACGATGGATGTTTGGAATTGGGGATTGAATGCTTCCCAAACACAACAAGCGGAAGCACAATTGGCTCAGGCAATGGATGCAAATATGCTGACGAAAGAAAATATACAGATTGAAGTCATGCAGGCATATACACTCATGAAACAGGCATCAGATAAAATTCCAGTGACTGAAACTTCCATCAAACAAGCTGAAGAACAAGTACGAACAATCAATCTTCGTTTCAATAATGGCAATGCAATCATGACAGATGTATTAGATGCTGAAACGGCATTGTTCATGGCTAAAATGAATAAAGTACAAGCAATCATCGATCTTGAAATAGCAAAGGTAAAGTTGGAAAAATCAATTGGACATTCACTATAATATTTGGATAAAGTAATCACCATGAAGAAGATTCTCATTCCTGCCGGAATCATTGCCTTTCTCGCAATCATCATAGGCATATTGGAGTTTAACAAATCAAAAGCAGAACAAGTAATTGTCAAACAGACATTTGTACAGAATGCAATTCCTGTTACGGTTGCCCAAGCTGAAATCACTGAATTGCGCAATGCGCTCACATTGGTTGGTACCATTATGGCTGGAAGCGATGTTAATATCGTTACTGAAGCAGGTGGTCGGATCTTAAAATTGTATGCAAATCCCGGACAATTCAAGTCTGCGGGTTCTGTGATCGCTGAAATCGATTCGGAATTGCGAAGAGCCTCAGTCATGAATGCTCAAGCGGCTTATGACAAAGCAAAAATAGATTATGAAAGAATTGAAAAGATGTTCAAAGAAGGTGTTATGAATGCAATGCAAATGGATCAGGCGAGATATGGATTTCAAGCAGCTGAAGCACAACTCATCATGTCCAAAAGACAATTACGAGATACCAAAGTGACCACACCAATCAGTGGAATCATCAATGCAAAAATGGTGGATCAAGGTGCTACTGTCGGAATGAATGCCGTCATTGCAAATATTGTTGATATTTCTTCATTGAAAGTAAAAGTGAATGTCTCTGAGAAAGATGCATTTGCATTGAAAACCGGAGACAAAGTACTCATCACGACGGATGTCTATCCGGGTATTGAATTTCCTGGATCTGTGATGTCTATCGCCCCAAAAGCCGATGAAGCTCATACTTATCCAATTGAAATTCGCATGTCCAATTCCAAAGAACATCCATTGAAAGCAGGAATGTTTGGAAAAGTATCATTCACTACAATCGAAAAAAGTGATGCATTGATCATTCCAAGAAGTGCATTGATTGGTAGTATCAAGAATCCAAAAGTCTTTGTGGTGCAAGATGGAAAAGCAGAATTGAGAGAAGTACAGAC
>JALRFC010000067.1 GCA_023253875.1 Candidatus Kapaibacterium sp. | reverse complement strand
GTCATGACCACATGTCCAATTCCAGCATTATTCAAGTCTTCTTCAATCGTATTCACTGCTCCAACATAATTGGAGAAGATCAATACTTTATGTCCATTGGCGACGGCATCCAAAATATGTTCCATCAAAACTTCGCGTTTTGGTGAGATGATATTGCCTTCTGTTTTGACTTCTGGACAAGAAGCTATTTGTCGTAAATCACTTAGCGCTTGTAAAATGTGGAACTGTGATTTTTGCAAACCTTCCGCTAAGATTTCTTCACGTATAGTTTGATAATAGAAATTTCTTCTTTGCTCATAGTAGGTCTGTTGTTCCGGAGACATTTCAACATAGAGCGTTTGCTCGATTCTCTCCGGCAATTCCTTTGCTACTTCTCGTTTGAGTCTCCGTAAGATGAAAGGAAATATTTTCTTTCTCAATTCAGATGCTATTTCTTTGCTATTATCTCTTTGAATGGGCATGGCATACATGCGAGAAAATTCATCCGGACTACCGAACATTGAAGGATTCAAAAAGCGGAAGAGTGCATATAGTTCGCCGATATTGTTTTCAATCGGAGTACCTGAAAGTGCGAATCTACATTCTGAACGAAGCAGTAAAGCAGCTCTCGCAGTTCGTGAATTAAGATTTTTGATATTCTGTGATTCATCGAGTACAACCATATGAAAGTCTTTTTCGCGTAATTCTTCAATGTCATTTCTGAGCACTGAATATGTCGTGAGGATCACATCGGCATCATCAGCTTTATCCCAATCTCGATTTCCCCCATAATATGTATAGAAAGAAATCTGTGGAGCGAATTTTTGTAATTCTTGCGCCCAATTGAAGAGCAAGCTTTTGGGCATGATGATGAGTGACTGTTTTTGTTCACCAGGATATAATGATGCAAGCATTGTTATGGTTTGAAGTGTTTTGCCTAATCCCATATCATCGGCAAGACAACCACCCAAATGACAATCATGAAGATATCTCATCCACTTGAAACCAAGTACTTGATAAGGTCTCAATTCCGCATTGATCTTTGGTACTTCAATTGCTCTATCTTGATATGTGGCGAAACCGCGAAAGATCGAGCGTGCCTTTGGAAAAGCTTTTTCAGCTGCATTTTCATCGAGGAGATCTTCAATGATAGGAAGATCAAAAAATGATATGCGAGTTTTCTTCTTCGATTTTTGGAAAATTCTTTCCAACTTCCGCATGAATTCTATATTCGGAAGTGCTTGGGTACCATTGGATAATTGTACATATCCATGATTCTTGAACATTGCAAGAGCATCAAAAACAGTGAAGTGTTCTTCATCTATGACTACTCCTACATCACCTTCAAGAAAGTCAATGCCATGTGAAAGCGAAACAGAAAGTGTTGGAGTAACTGCTTTGATTCGATAGGTTTTAAGATTTTCAGAGCCAAAGACAACAAAATCCCTGACAATATGTTCGAGTTCTTTTCTGATGAATTCTCTTGCTAATTCTTCTTGAATGATGAATAGTGTTCCATCTACTATGAAGTCTGAAGAAGTACGAAGGAGCTTTTTATGAAGTGATAATTTCTTGGATATATCTTCGACAAGTGGTGCAATATCTTTATCCAATACGCGAGAGATCAATATTCGTTTTTCAGCAGGATTGACTGAGACAAATCGTTGAATGTCGAATTCCTCTATGAGTGTTGGTTCTGTTTCAGGCAATGACTGTGAAAGGCGTAAATAGAGCGTATTATCAGCATCTATTTTTTCAATGAATACACATTGTTGTGTAGAGAGCGGTTCGCCTTCTTCAACGATATAATCATCATATGTAACATTGATTCCGGGATATGTACTCAATAATAAAGAGAGATATTTTTCAAGTTCATGCGGAAATACAAATGTTTGAAATAATCGCAATGATTGAGGTTTGCCCCCAAGAGGTTTTATATCAATGAGCATGCCTTGAGCATAGACACATGATTCACTTATAGCCATTATCGGACTGATGCATTCATGTCCATACTCCACGGCAAATGTGGTTTCAAGTTGTGGCTCAATACCTGAAATAGTGACAATGACCTTTGCGGGTGTTTCATTCTCGGCGAATGTAATTGGTCGCATAGCGGCATCAACCACATTCGGACAATGCCGTAATTGCCAAAGTAACATCTCATTATCTGCCAGATATAATCTACCGGAAGGTTTTTCCCAATCGATTTGAAATGCTGTGCGTAATCGTATGCCATCAATCAATTGTAGAATATCTCTGACCGGACCAGAATATCCTCTTGGATCGGGTTCGATATCTCGCCTTGAATCATCAATGATTCGGAGATATGCTCCATGCTCATCCACATTGATCTGAAAATACAATTGAAGCGGTGTCTCACGTTTTGTGCCGGCATTTGACATTCGCCTTTTCATTGCTTCATACAGAGGAGATGTATTGTCCATATCTTTTGGCATTGTTATTGCAGATGTAAAATTCTAGAATACAGATTCAAGAATTATTGAGTTGAACCATGAGTTCTGAAGTTATTGTCAAGGCCGTGCCTTGTTTCGGCGATGTTTGCGATGCAGACTATCGTTTCTTTGTTGAACGGGGAACATTGCTCAGCGAGATGATTCATGCATGTAAAGATACTTTGCATGAATTGTCGAATCAGCATATGTTTTCTGCTCAAACATTGGTTTGTACACAAACTGAGAAAGGGGATTATACCGCTGAAATCTTAGACTCAGTGAACAATCACAATCCTTTCATGGTTTTGCCATTTTAATCAAACCCCGCGCATCGAGGGGTCCCAGATGAATTTATGCATCTGGAGTTGCATGCGCACATTCAATCTATCTTCCAATATCCACTCGGCGAGTGATTTGAATGGCAGAGCATCGAAAACGCAAGACATGAGTATTGCGCCACATATTTGCTCCAATCTATGCTCATGGATCAAATTTCTTGCCCACACATAATCTTCCCGAGAGGCAAGAACAAATTTCACTTCATCATTCTTTGTCAATACTTGAAGATTCGGAAGATGATTCAATGAGCTCATCTTCGAATCCGGACATTTCACATCCATGATGCGAATCACTCTTGGATCTATGAATGAGATTGTGATATGTCCACCTGTCTCGATTGCAACTGTATATCCTGCATCACAAAATATTCTCATCAAACCATGAATGGCAAATTGTTCGAGTGGCTCGCCACCGGTGAATTCAATGAATTTGCAATCATATTGTTTGACCGCTTCCAATAGTTCGCTACCTTTCATGGTGACTCCTCCTGAGCGTTTATCCAGTGCATAGGGAGTATCGCACCAAGAACAACGCAATGAGCAACCATGAAGGCGAATGAATACACATCGCTCTCCGGCTCTAAGTCCTTCGCCTTGGATTGAATGAAAGATTTCACTTATGGAAAATTCAGTATCCAGCGGATTATCAAGTTCCAGTACCGAAGCATCGGGTTGGGTGAATTTCGGCATGAGAATTATTCCATATCCATATCAATTGCATGAATGATTTCTTGCGGAGTAACGGAAATAATGCCGGGTTGTTCACAAACAATTCCTGCAGCATAATTGGCAAGAGTTGCCGCTTCTTGGATTGTTGCATCGCCGGCCATTGCAGCTGCGAGCATTGCTATTGCGGTATCACCGGCTCCGGAGACATCTGATACTTTTCTTGCTCTAGTGGGGACAGAAGAGATAGTGCCATTTTGCTCAAATAGCATCATGCCTTGTTCGCCCAGCGTGAGTAATACATTCTTGCATTCTAATCTGTCAAGGAGTTCATTACCGGCTTTATGAATGTCTTCAATGGTCTTTAATGAAAAACCAAGAGCTTCTTGAGCTTCTTTTCTATTTGGTTTGAAGACGGCGACACCTCGATATTCAAAAAAATGGCTGAATTTGGGGTCAACAAATACAGGGATATTCCGTGCCTGAGCAATCGAACAGAGTGATTGTATGAGCGATTTGGTCATGACACCTTTATTATAATCTTCAAGAATGATTCCGGCCAAGTCAGGACTATTCAATATGGAACCCAAGAGCATATCCGCTTCAGCATCTGTGATTGCATCTCGAACTTCTCGATCCACTCGTAACATTTGCTGATTATTCCCGATGATACGTGTTTTTACAGTGGTTGGACGATGTTCCAGAGCAATCATACCGGAGGAAGAGCAGCCCATGGATTCAAGGATTTCCATCAGCATTGCGCCGGAATTATCATTTCCAATCACTCCGCACAATAAAGGTTGTATGCCGAGAGCTTGTAGATTACTTGCCACATTGGCCGCTCCACCGAGATGAAGTGACTCATGTTCAAGATCAATGACCGGCACCGGAGCTTCAGGGGAAATACGATTCACTGAACCCCAGAAATAGCGGTCAAGCATCACATCGCCTACAACGGCGATAGTTTTGCCGGCACATTGAGAAAGAATGGAAGTTGCTGTGGAACGAGAAATCGATTGCATGTCAAAAACCTGTTTTTGAGCTGAAAATCAACACATTGTTCAAAAAAAAGCAAGTGGCGAAGATACGGAAAAAAACGGCCTTTTGCACGAATTCTTTCTGCTCAAATTCGAGTCAAGAATTTGTGTGAGAACCGGAAATAACCGGAATTATCGTATTTTTGCACTTTGCGGCATGAGGCGGACCGATTTGAATATCATTGTACATCCATGAAAACACCCATTTCTCAGCAAGATATTGATGCAATGGCCGGAATATTGGACATAATTCCGGAGAAGCAGGATAGTGCATGGATTTGGCAAATGTCAAATGAGAAGTCGGGTCAATCACAAACCATCATCATCCATGAAGCCGTTGATTTTGGTGCCGGAGAAACGGGGTGTTTACTTTCAGTGCAAACAGGACATGGATATTTTGAACTTCATGGCTGTACGCATTTTTTGTTGTTTGAACCGGATGAAGTCATCTTTTTACGAGTGGATGAACAGACTGTTTCAAGCATGGTGATAGGCAAGCATTGTACATGTTCGATGTTTGCTCCCATTAATAGAGAATTGCTTCGCATGGATCCGGAAGAATTGGATCCTGCGGTTTTGATGTCAGCAATGCAAATGTCAATAGCGGAGAGTATTCTATCATGAGTTCTCGAAATAATAAGATTCAGGTTCAAGTTTTTAATGACTCGAATCAAAAGCCGGTTCCAAGAACAAAAATCCAGGAAGTAGTCCGTAGGGTTTTTGCAAGTGAAGGAATCAAGGAAGCTGAAGTGAATGTCATCATCGTGACTGATGAACGCATTCATGAAATGAATAATGAATTTCTCAAGCATGATTATCCAACGGATGTCATCACCTTTCCAATCAGTGAAGATCCACTTGAAGGAGAAGTGTATATCAGTGCGGATACTGCGAGAAATCAAGCTGTGGAATATGGCGTCACTTTGACCGAAGAAATTCTTCGTCTTGCTGCCCATGGGGCATTGCATCTTGCGGGTTATGATGATGCGACTCCAGAAGGCAAGAAGCAGATGAGCATTCTTGAAACCAAATATATGCATGCCGGAAATTCCTGAACATGAGCATGTATGATCGCATTTTGCAGATAATTTCAGAAGTCATTGGTCACATGCAAGAAGGTGATTCGCTGACCGGTCTTCATTTGAAAGAATTTGAGAATAGAGGTTTCACTGTTGCTGAGATATCTACTGCACTGAGCTGGATTGCGGAGAGAATTGAAGTTTCGGTCACTGAGAAAACAGAGCATGCTTTGAGATCTGAGTTTTCTCATCGTATTTTAAATGAAACAGAAAGAGCTTTGTTTACTGCTGATGCTTGGGGAAGAGTGCTTCATTTCCGTGAAATTGGATTATTGCGTGCCGAACATGTGGAAATGCTGATTGAAAGAGCAATCATGATGAATATCGGCTCAATAGACAATTCAACATTGACGATGTTGATAGTGTCTCTACTATTTCAAGAAGATGATGCGAAACACTCACTTCATCGCATGTTATTAAAGGGTGATGAGCAGATTCATTAGAGCATGACCCCGTAGTTCAGCCGGATAGAACGCAAGTTTCCTAAACTTGATGTCGGAGGTTCGAGTCCTCTCGGGGTTGCAAGAACTTTAGGAATTGTTTTCGGCTGACAAAATCTTCCAAATCTCTCTTTTGAGTATCTCAATATTCTCGCCTGAAACTGCTGAAATCATCATGACCTTATGTGTATCCCCAAAGTTCAATTCCTCTAAAATGGGTCTATCGGCATCTGTCACCGTATCCATCTTGCTAATACAAATGATACGTGGTTTTTCTAGCATGGATGTTTCATATTTGCGCAATTCATCACAAAGAACTCCATATTCCTGAACGGGATCTCCACTCATGGCATCGAGAAGGAAGACAAGTACTTTTGTTCGTTCTACATGTCGCAAGAATTGAATTCCCAAGCCCTTTCCTTCATGTGCACCCTCAATCAAGCCCGGAATGTCAGCCATCGTGAATGAACGCTCATTTCCAACATATACCATCCCGAGATTTGGAACGAGTGTCGTGAATGGATAATCGGCAATTTTGGGTTTTGCAGCAGACATCACTGAAATCAGCGTGGATTTCCCTGCATTAGGGAATCCTACTAGACCGATATCCGCTAGAATTTTCAATTCCAACTCAAGTTTGAATTCTTCACCAGGTTCGCCCGGCTCACAATGTCTTGGCGCTTGATTCACGGATGTTGTGAATTCTGAATTACCACGACCTCCGCGACCACCCTTTGCAATGGTTACTCTTTGATTGTCTTCCGTTAAGTCAGCCAATACTTCTTGTGTTTCTGCATTACGAATGACGGTTCCTGCAGGCACTCGGATGACTTTGTCTTTTCCGCTTTTACCTGTACAACGAGAAGTTCCACCCGGCTTGCCATCTTCGGCATGATAAGAACGTTCATATCGGAAATCAAGAAGCGTGGTCAATTGTCTATCAGCTTCAAAAACCACATCCCCGCCTTTTCCACCATTTCCGCCATCAGGTCCGCCAAGGGGCACGAATTTTTCTTTACGAAAACTCATATGGCCTTTACCGCCATTGCCGGATTGTACTTCAATTATTGCATTATCTATAAAATTCATGCTGGATTCCATTCTATTGAATACACAAAAATACGCTATTCCTACCCGATGCACTTCATAACTGCATCGAAAATCGTAAATTGCGACTTGGTAGGGAGGGATTTCCAACCATTTATTGAATTGAGTATTTATGCCAACTATCACATCATTGGATCCGCGCATCACACGCGCCAAAATCCCGTCGGAACAAGAGCAGCCTTTTGAGTCGAAAGAGTCAATGGATCAATTTCAAACATTTGAAGTATTCGTTCAAAGCAAAACAGGTGCCCATCATGCACATGTTGGATCTGTTCATGCTCCAACACCTGAAATGGCTATGTCCTATGCAAAAGAACAATATGGTCGGAGAGGTCAAACACTGAATATTTGGATTGTAGAAACATCCAATATTCATGTCCTTGATCAATCTGATTCTGATTTCTTTGAAACTGTTCCTGATAAAGGATATAGAGAAGTTGCGGCTTATGCCAAGATTCGCGACAAAGTGGAAGCATTCAAAAAGAGTCAAGGTTAATCATGTCTACACATGAACGCAATGAGCAATATGTAGTAACCGCCAGAAAATGGCGTCCTATGACATTTGCCGAAGTTGTCGGACAAGATCATATTGCCACTACATTGCGCAATGCCATGCTCACCGGTAGAGTGCATCACGCATATCTGTTTACGGGTCCTCGAGGTGTTGGCAAAACCACATCTGCGAGAATCGTTGCGAAAGCATTGAATTGTTTGAATCCCGGACCCGATGCGGAACCTTGTAATGCATGTGCTTCCTGTAATGATATCATGGATGGAAGATCCATTGATGTTATTGAAATTGATGGTGCTTCGAATAATAGCGTTGAAGATGTTCGTAAACTCAGGGAAAATTCTCGTTATCCTCCGGTTCATGGAAAATATAAACTCTATATCATCGATGAAGTGCATATGTTGTCAACATCGGCATTCAATGCGCTTCTCAAGACACTTGAAGAGCCACCGCCACATTTGATGTTTATCTTTGCCACGACTGAAGTACATAAAGTACCGGCAACGATTCTTTCAAGATGTCAGCGATTTGATTTTCGTCGGATGGAAATTGAAACCATTGTCGGACAATTACGAAAAATTGCAGGTGGAGAAGGAATTTCAATAGATGATGAATCACTGATTGCCATTGCCCGCAAAGCTGATGGTTCCATGCGTGATTCACAGAGTATTTTTGATCAAGTCCGTGCT
>JALRFC010000066.1 GCA_023253875.1 Candidatus Kapaibacterium sp. | reverse complement strand
AGACAGGACAATTTGAAAGAACTTTAATTATTGCAGACAAAGGCAGTTACGTTAGTTACTTAGAGGGATGTACAGCTCCAATGAGAGATGAAAATCAATTGCATGCAGCAGTTGTGGAAATTGTAGCCCTCGAAGGTGCAGAAGTCAAATACTCAACTGTGCAAAATTGGTATCCCGGTGATAAAGATGGTAAAGGTGGTATTTATAATTTTGTGACAAAACGTGGTATCTGCAAAGGAAGAAATTCAAAAATTTCTTGGACACAAGTCGAAACCGGATCTGCTATCACTTGGAAATATCCCTCAGTAATTTTACTCGGTGATAATTCCATAGGTGAATTTTATTCTGTTGCAGTGACGAATAATCATCAGCAAGCCGATACCGGAACTAAAATGATTCATATTGGTAAAAACACTAAAAGCAGAATTGTATCCAAAGGTATATCAGCCGGTGTTTCAAACAATAGTTATAGAGGACTTGTCAAGGTTCAAAAAACAGCACAGAATGCCAGAAATTTTTCACAGTGCGATTCTCTACTGATTGGCTCTACTTGTGGCGCTCATACATTTCCCTATATCGAAGTTGCCAATAATACTGCCACTGTGGAACATGAGGCCACAACTTCCAAGATTGGTGAAGATGTACTATTCTATTGCAATCAGCGTGGTATTTCCACTGAAGAAGCAGTTGCTCTTATTGTAAATGGCTATTGCAAAGAAGTCATGAATCAGTTACCAATGGAATTTGCTGTTGAAGCTCAACGATTACTCGCTGTAAGCCTTGAAGGTAGTGTTGGTTAAAATTTACAATTATGTTACATAATCATATACATTGACAATGTTGAATATTACAAATCTCCATGCTAGTATTGAAGATAAACCCATTTTAAAAGGTATTGACTTAACGGTTAATCCTGGCGAAGTCCATGCAATCATGGGTCCTAATGGCTCCGGTAAATCAACGCTTGCTTCTATCTTAGCTGGTAGAGAAGACTATACTGTTACTGATGGAAACATTGTATTCAATGGCAAAGATCTTCTCGAGTTGGCTCCTGAAGAAAGAGCGGGAGAGGGATTATTTTTGGCATTTCAATATCCTGTTGAGATTCCAGGTGTATCTACCGCAAATTTCTTGAAAACTGCCTTAAATGAGATTAGAAAATATCGAGGACAAGAAACAATTGATGCAATGGATTTTCTTGCATTAATGAAAGAGAAAGCCAAACTTGTTGAACTTGATATGTCATTTCTTCAGCGATCTCTCAATGAAGGATTTTCAGGTGGAGAAAAAAAGAGAAATGAAATATTCCAAATGGCAATGTTGGAACCATCATTAGCTATTCTTGATGAAACAGATTCCGGCCTTGACATTGATGCATTGCGAATTGTTGCACAAGGAGTTAATGCACTACGTTCCCCACAAAATGCGACGATACTGATAACACATTATCAAAGGTTGCTTAATTATATCGTCCCGGATTTTGTGCATGTGTTATACAAGGGAAAAATCGTAAAAACAGGTGGGAAAGAATTAGCTCTTGAATTGGAAGAAAAGGGCTATGATTGGCTTAAAGAAGAAGTAACATTATCTTGAACATGATCACCATGATACAATTACATTCACTAGATACATTAAAAGAACAGTTACAGCAAGAGTATCCACGAACATTTGTGGATAATCCTGAGTTTACTGTTGGTTTGAATTCTTTGATGAAGTCAGGACTTCCAACACCAAGAAATGAAGAATGGAAATATTTTCCATTGAATGCATTAGTGATGACAGATTATGCATTGCCTATAGAAAAAGACGGTATATATGAACCAAAACAGTTCCAACCCTATATTCATGATGCTCACCACATAGTATTGGTAAATGGTCATTTTGTGAATCATCAGAAACTTTCTGAAATACCTGGATTGACATGTTCAACTGATCATACTTCATTGTCAGATATATCATCTAATGCACATGATAATCCATTCCCTTTATTGAATGCTTTACTTCATAATGATAGAGTCGTATTGCAAATCGATAATTACTTTGATCATTCGAAACCGATTCATATCATCCATGTCATAGAAAATGTTGAGAATACTCCTGTTCTTGCATCACCAACCATATCAATACTGAGTAAGACGGGTGCAAAAGCGACTATCATTGAATCGTATCATGTCAATAGTAATTCTAAAGGACTTGTAAATACTAGCTTTACTGTAGATGCAGAAGAACACTCAGAGATTCACCATATCATTATTCAAGATGGTCTGCAACATTGTGCCATGATCTATACTTGTGAATCCACGATTGCAAAGCATGCTAAAGTACAAGATCATGTAATTGTTCATGATTCTTATAAAGTGAGAAATACCATTACCGGAAAATTGATCGAAGAGCATGGATTATACAATGTCTATGGAGTTGTCTCCGCCAATGAACAATCGCTTATAGACAATCATACTATTGTTGATCATATTGCTCCACATTGTGAAAGCAATGAATTATTCAAACATGTTCTTGATGATTCTTCGACTGCAGTCTTTAATGGTAAAATATTTGTTCGTTTGGATGCACAGAAAACAAATGCATATCAATCCAATAGAACATTATTATTAAGTCCCAAAGCAACAATCAATACAAAACCACAATTGGAAATATTTGCTGATGATGTGAAATGTTCGCACGGAGCTACCACTGGGTCAGTTGATGAAGAATCTTTGTACTATCTTCAAGCTAGGGGTATTCCGAAAGAAGTAGGAAAAAGATTATTGACAGATGCCTTTATAGGTGAAGTGATACAATTATTGGAAGTGGAAGAACTCAAATCCTATTTTGCTGATGCTTTGCTATTGGATTCCGGTGTGTGAAATGAATATGTTATCAGTGCAAGAGTGGAGATCACAATTCCCAATATTTCAAACCAATATGAATGGGTATCCACTTATTTATCTGGATAGTGCAGCTACTACACAAAAACCCCAGATTGTTATTGATTCAATTGTAGAACACCTTTCCACTGCCAATGCAAATGTACATCGGGGAGTATATGAATTAAGCCAGATTGCTACTGATCGATTTGAACAAACCCGCAATAGGATTCAGCAGTTCATACATGCGAATTCTCCAACAGAAATTATCTTTACAAAAGGCGCAACTGAAGCTATCAATCTAGTTGCATCCTCGTATGGTGAGCTTGCATTTGAAGAACATGATGAGATAATCCTAACACTAATGGAACATCATGCCAATATTATACCTTGGCAAGAAATAGCAAAAAAGAAAGGATGTATCATCAAAGTTGTACCTATTTCCATGAATGGTACTTTATGCATGGAAGACTATGCATCCATGTTTACCGAAAAAACCAAGTTTGTTTCAATGGTTTGGGTTTCCAATGCAATAGGAGTGGAGAATCCAATCAAGCAATGTATCGACATAGCACATTCACATGGTGTTCCTATCTTGGTAGATGCATCACAGGCCATTCAACACAAAAAGATTGATGTTCAATCACTGGATTGTGACTTCCTCGTTTTCTCCGGACACAAAGTATATGGACCGACAGGCACCGGTATACTATATGGAAAATCATCAATATTGGATAGAATGCCACCATATCAAACCGGTGGGGATATGATTCGAAAAGTGACTTTCGAAAAAACAACCTTTGCAGATCTTCCATCAAAATTTGAAGCGGGTACACCAAATATTGAAGGTTTTATTGGTCTTGGCACTGCAATTCAATTCTTGCAACAGATATCCATGGATGACATCACAAACCATGAATTAGCTTTAATGAATCATGCAATAAAATTGATTGAACAAAAAGAGTATATTAAGGTTATTGGATATAATGGTACAAATGTTTCTGCTCTATCATTTTCAATGGATGGCGTTCATCCACATGATATAGCCAGTTTACTTGATAGAAAAGGTATTGCTGTAAGAGCAGGACATCATTGTGCACATCCATTGATGCAATTCTATGGAGTTCCATCCACAACGAGAATCTCATTTGCCTTATATACCACCGTAGAAGAAATAGAAGAATGCATTGAAGCTTTGGATGAAATTCATACACTCTTTCATGCATGAGAGATCCTAATTTCAAAAATAACTTGCATAATATTCGACAATGCATATTTTTGTGTCAGCAGCAATAAAAAATCAATGTTAAATCATCGGCTAAACTCAGGTGCCAGCCGTTTATCCCTCAAGTAGATTCCTCTCCATTATCAATCCATTGTTTCATTTTTTGGTCATGTAATGCGTACACCGCGAAATACCACCAGATCAGGTGTGGGTACACCTCGACGCACGTCACAGCAACATTCTCATTCTTCTCAGGATCATGAACGATCTTCATATCATGAAAGATCATCTCATCATGAGAGATCATCTCATTATGATAGAGTTGCTCAACAAGACCGTTCTTCAGGTACTTCTACTGTTTCTCAGGATACACCAAATTCAACTGGTGTGATCAATATAGCTGAGTTAAAATCAAAGAAAATCGTTGAATTAACCAGAATTGCCAAATCTTTGGGAATTGAAGATTATAGTGATTTACGAAAGCAAGAGCTCATATTCAAGATTATTGAAGTTCAAGCGCAAAAGCAATCAAAAGATCAGCAGTCTGAGGGAACTCTTGGTGAAGGGGTATTGGAGGTTTTAGGTGATGGCTATGGATTTTTAAGAGCAGCTGATTATAATTATTTACCTTCTCCGGATGATATTTATGTATCACCATCCCAAATCAAAAAATTTGGGATGAGAACAGGTGATACCATTCGAGGTCATGTCAGACCTCCGAAGGAAGGCGAGAGATTCTTCGCATTATTAAAAGTGGATTCAATCAATTTTGTCTCTCCTGATGTGATGCGCGATAGAACTATATTTGATAATCTTACACCACTGTATCCAGATAAAAAGCTTGTATTGGAGACAACTCGCGCTGAATATCCAATGCGCATTATCGATCTCCTTGCTCCAATCGGAAAAGGTCAAAGAGGATTGATTGTATCGCCTCCAAAATCAGGAAAGACCGTTCTACTCCAAAAAATTGCTAATAGTATTGCAAGAAATCATCCTGAAGTAAAATTGATTGTACTTTTAATAGATGAAAGACCTGAAGAAGTAACAGACATGCAAAGATCTGTTAGAGCAGAAGTTATATCTTCAACATTTGATGAACCACCTGAAAGACATGTTCAGGTAGCAGATATGGTCCTAGAAAAAGCTAAAAGACTTGTCGAAGCTAAGCAAGATGTTGTTGTATTACTTGATTCAATCACAAGATTGGCAAGAGCTCATAATACTGTGATTCCACATTCAGGTAAAATCTTATCCGGGGGTGTCGATGCGAATGCGCTCCATAAACCAAAGAGATTTTTTGGAGCTGCAAGAAATATAGAAGAAGGTGGTTCATTAACCATTATTGCTACTGCATTGATTGATACCGGTTCCAGAATGGATGAAGTGATCTTTGAAGAATTCAAAGGTACAGGAAATATGGAATTGGTGCTTGACAGAAAATTAGCGGAAAGAAGAATATTCCCTGCAATTGATGTCAATAGATCAAGTACAAGACATGATGAATTACTCTTAACACAAGAAGAACTCGCTCGTGTATGGATTCTCAGAAAAGTACTTAGTGAATATTCAAGTATAGAGGCAATGGAATTATTACTATCAAAACTGGAAAGTACAAAAGATAATAGAGAATTTTTACAAGTAATGAATTCCTAATAGATCTTATCGGATATTTTAACTTGACATGATATCAGCATTTCTTTATTGGACCATATGGCTTATAGCCATTGTATTATTAATGATTAGTGCGATATCATTGCTCAATTTGTTCACATTCGTCAGAGTTCGAAGAATACTTGATATTGAATATCAATCTCCATTTATCTCGATTCTTGTTCCTGCAAGAAATGAAGAACGAGGCATAAGAGAATGCATAGAGAGTCTTTGTAATCAAGTGTATCCAGCATATGAGGTACTGGTACTAAATGATGATTCAACAGATTCCACAAAGGATATTCTAGAAGAATTGAAGGTTCTTTATCCTGATAAACTAAGCATCATTGATGGTACGCCTCTACCAAGTGATTGGATAGGGAAATCTCATGCTTGTTATCAATTGTCTCAAAAAGCAAAAGGTGAATATATTTTGTTCACTGATGCAGATACAATTCACTCACCATATTCTTTGCTTTCATTATTACGAACCTCAGGTGAGTATCAGGCTGATCTTCTCACAGCAGTTCCCAATCAAACCTTAACTTCCTTTTGGGAACATGTCATGGTGCCATTCATGCATGTTTTGTATCATGGATATTTACCAAATTCACTAGTATATTCGACAAATGACTGTCGATTTTCTGCAGCAAATGGTCAGATCATGTTCTTTCGATATGATGCATATCATATGATTGGTGGTCACGCAAGTGTACAGCAAAGTTTAGTTGAGGATATTGATCTTGCAAAGAATATGAAGAGAAATAAAGGGAAAGTAGTATTAGCAAATGCCATAGATATTGTTTCATGTTCTATGTACAGTGGCTTCAAAGAAGTATTCAATGGTTTCTCGAAAAATTTCTATTCAGGTTTTTCTGAAAATATATTGATCTTTATTTTCTTTTTACTTCATGTATTCACAGCATATATTATTCCTCCGATTCTTGTGTTGATTGGATATCTCTCAGAAGATCAATCACTCATGATATGGGGAATAGTGTTGACTGTACTTGGCATGCTCATTCGTCTAAGTTCCACCATTCAGTTTTCTTTCCCATTGTATCATGTCATTCTCCAGCCTTTGAGTGGACTCTTTGCAATTATTATTGCATGTAATTCATTTCTTTGGTCATTACCAAAACATGGTCGGAAATGGAAAGGAAGAATATATACTACATAAATAATCATGCTTGATACATTGATGGACATACTTCTCTTTAGATTACATAAGAGAAATGCCGATAGTAAAACACCAAAATTAACCACAGGCACGATTGTGTTTGGTGGACTTATCAGACTGAGCTTGATAGTCATTGCAATATGGTGGATTTCAGATGTTTGGGAATTCCATCAATTTTGGCCACTATTCTCATTGATGGTTATAATGATTGTGTTTTATCCTGCATATAGAGAAATGTCCATATTCTCAGATGCAGTTGATATACTCAAAGAAAGCACACTTTGTGGAAGTTGTAAGCATTTTGAACCATCCGCTCAAATTTGTTCCAGATATGATGAACATATAACCGAGGAACATATTCCTTGTGAGGGAATGGATTGGGAACCACATTCTTAAGTAACTCATGAAACCAGAAATTCTCTTTGATGATGATTCAATCGTCGTAGTTTCAAAACCTGCAGGTATGTTGACTATCCCTGATAGATTTAATAAAGATTTTCCAAATGTACGAGCATATTTACTTCAACTGTATCAAGAAATCTTTACTGTACACAGATTAGATAGAGATACAAGTGGAGTTTTGGTTTTCGCAAAAAATGCTGAAGCCCACAGGTTATTAAGTATGCAATTTGAACATCAGGAAGTGCAAAAAACATACTTGGCAATTGTAAGAGGCATTGTATCAAAGGATGATCAAGAAATTGATATTCCACTTATAGCTGATACAAGAAAAAGGGGATTAATGAGGCCTTCTGCAAGAGGAAAAGAATCATTTACCTCAATTCATGTTGTTCAAAGATTCCGGATGGCAACTTTATTGGAATGTCAACCTAGAACAGGAAGACTCCATCAGATACGTGTGCATCTATCAGCAATAGGATATCCTTTACTTGTTGATCCGGATTATGGTAGTAGTTCGGAATTCAAATTATCGACAATAAAAAGAAAGTATAATGTCGGCAAAGATCAAGAAGAAAGACCTTTGCTTATTCGTACACCACTACATTCTTCAAAGTTGGAACTTACACATCCTTCGACCATGGAAAGAATGACATTCATGGCAGAATTACCAAAAGATATGTCTGCAACTATTAATGTGCTGAATAAATATGCACCATATAAAACCTTCGATTCATTGAGTTCTTATGATGAATGGTTATGAAGGTACAGATGCCTTAAGTTCTTCCATTGTGAAAAGGGAAATCAATGGTATTCCAGCTTTTTCCAATGCTTCAACTCCACCTTGTTGTCTATTGATTACGCAAATACAACAGAGAATTTCTGCACCTGCTTTTCGTAAGTCTTCAGCACTGAGTATGACCTGACCACCACTGGTGATCACATCCTCAATAATGACAATTTTCTTACCATTGATATCTGCTCCTTCAT
>JALRFC010000065.1 GCA_023253875.1 Candidatus Kapaibacterium sp. | reverse complement strand
CGTCAAAATTTGCTGGAGGAATGCATCCGCAATGGAATCTTTTACTAATAATTTATCACCTGGATTTCCACCGCAATCATCCCAGCCGATGGCTACATCCGAGAATTCCTCTTTGACAAGTTCATATCCCCAATCTCTGAATGCACCTTCTGTGAATTTCATGATATTGCCTTTATGCACTAATGTCAAACTCTTGCGATTTTGACTGATTGCATATTTAATGGCAGCTCGTATGAGTCTTTTTGAACCGGGTGCAGAAACGGGCTTGATGCCAATTCCCACAAGCTCAGGAGTTTCAGAACCAAATCGAATTTTCTTATGAAATGCAGGAAATGTAGATTCCAAGAAAGATAGTATAGAGGCTGTATCTGCTTCACCTGCTTTGAACTCTATTCCCGCATAAATATCTTCAGTGTTTTCACGGAAAATAATCATGTCAACGAGTTCAGGACGTTTCACGGGAGAAGGAACGCCTTGAAAATATCTCACAGGTCTCAAGCAAACATATAAGTCCATCAATTGACGGAGAGCAACATTGATGGACCGAATTCCACCGCCAACGGGAGTTGTGAGTGGACCTTTGATTCCAACAACATACTCACGCAAAGCTGTGAGTGTGTCTTCAGGTAGCCACGTATTTGGTCCATAGACTTCATTTGACTTTTCACCTGCAAATACCTCAAACCATTCTATCTTCTTTGTACCGCCATATGCTTTTTCAACTGCGGCATCAAGTACCTTGACAGAAGCTGCCCAAATATCAGGACCTGTCCCATCACCTTCTATAAATGGGATGATTGGATTATTCGGAACATGTAAAGATCCATCAGAATGAACGGTGATTTTTTCACCTTGCTGTGGGGATTGGAGTTTTTCATAAGACATGAGGTAAGATCCAAAGCGGAAACAATGAGAATATTAATGGACAAAGTTAGAGATTTGACATGAAATCCCGTAGAGAAATATCTACTATTTCCGTTCTTTTAAGGGTGTTTTGACTTCAATGATCACTGTTCTTGAATATGCTCTGCCTTGAGGAGAATTATTTTCAAATGGAATATCTTTCCCACCCATTGGAATAATGGAGAAAGTTCCCGGAATAAGTCCTAAGAATTGGCTTACTTGCTTACAACGTGCTTCTGAAAGCGAGTGGTTATAGGTTGAATCACCGGTTCGATCTGTATAGCCGGTAATCGTAATCTTGGAATTTGCCTGTATAGACTGTTTAATGGCATTGGCAATACTTTGATTTGCAGGACTGAGACTGGATTTATCAAAATCAAATAGGATTAAAGCAAAGCGTTCAATCAGGGTATCATTGATTTTGCGTTCTTGCTTATTGCGTAAAGTGACTCTTTCTGTTTGAATATTCTCATTCCAGGAATGATGTATACCAAAAGTATCAAGAGCATTAACTGTTACAGAAAGTGGTATGCTCTCCATCTGATTTGATGGTGAAATTGTCCATGTAAAGACGCTATCAGGAATAGAGCCTTTCCCATTGAATGTTTGAACTACTTCATTGCCATCAGCAATACGTATATCCCAAGACTGAATAGCAGTACCTGCTTGAATAGATGGTTGAATGGCTAATATTGGTGGATTCATTGTTCGAGTGATCGTCCGTTTCTTGACCGGTCTCAATAATTCTGCATCTTTGGATGAGATCTCCGCGCGTGCATTTTCTTGTTGTCCGTCAATTGTACCGGGATTTGTGGGAGTTTTGGGTAATTTTCCGGCATTGATATTCAACTTTGTAGGGCTAATTCCCCAAATGGATGTCATATAGGATGCAATATTCTTGGCTCTTTGAAGTGGCAGTTCAGGTACATCATCTTCCGCTGTACCATTTGTAAAACCGGTGATTTCAAATGCAGATGAGCGTTCTTTTGCTCTGCTTCCAATGATATTCAACATATCTCGATAGATATCGAGTGTGGATGAGGATAAAGAATCTTCCTTGAATAGTCCGGCCTGTGATGGGAGCAGAAGTGTTTGCTTCGTTCCACCCACATCCGAAGAAGCAGGTGTAAAATAGATATAAGGCAATAGTGGAAATGTTTCGATTTGCTCCCACTCTTCAATTTGAATGATAGGTTTGGGATACTTTTTTCCATTTCCATCCAGACCATATACCATAATATTTCACTTATATCTCGGAGGAGTGAATGTTGTGGTGATATATGTCTCGCTAATCATAATGGTATCTCTACGAATATCATTATTGATCTGCCCTCTGATATATCCTTGTTGACGCTCATTCAATACAGTTGGGTTTGTTACTGCGATTGGTGAATGTGAAATGATGGTATCTCTTCTGTACACTGTATCTATAATGATAATCGGATCTTTCTTTGGTACAATACCAAATTGAAGTGCCAATCCTAATTGTATCCTTTCAATATTCCAGTCATAGGAAGTGAGACTTTGCAATGGATGGTGATACTCAATATATGGAACAAGAAGGGAAGTTTGTGAAATAGGGAGATCATATGAATAAGCCAATGTCAATGTAGTTTGCAATGTTGAAAGATCCGGAATTGAACCTGTAGTATCATTGCGAATGCCTCTGCCATTAATGAAGGCAACATTATCCGGAGAAATGAGTGCTTCTTGTTGAGAGAATGATTGACTCATGACATAATTCATACCTAGCCCAAGAGATAAGTCCCCACCTATTGATAATGCATATGAAAGTGTTGGTCGAATTGCAATGTGCATGAGCATAGCTTCGATCGAATGACGAACTATGATATCACGAGCTATGGTGTCAAAAGGAAATTGTGTATTGCGTATAAATTGATTTCCGATTTTTTCATCACTTGAGATTGTTGCTCCAGGATTATTGACGCCACCAAAGATCCGAAAGCTAAATTGTTCATTCAGTGGGAATCGAAGAAGCATACCGATATCATATCCAATTCCGGTTCCTGATCGTTCTGAAAAACAACAGGTTGGATAACCAGGAATATCCTTGAAACCGGTGGTATGTATGCTTTGCATAATAGCACCATATGGACCGATATACCAAGAGGGCTGTTCATCTTGTGCATGAACAATTGTCATTCCGATCATTGCTTGAAGGATTGAAACAGTGAATAATCCGATCAATTTCATTCAATTATCCTTGCATAAAATCCAATTGTTCAAAACTACCCACGAGTGCTCTATAGGCATTGTCAATAGGCATACTTTCATGTGTTATAGGATGCAATTGCACCAGCACAGATTGCGCTGTCAAGAGTAATCTATTCTCAGGAATAGACAGTATCAATTGATCAAAAATGAAAGAGGATGTGCCAATATGTGAGATTCTCGTCAAAACTTCATAATGACTATCAAACAGTGCAGGAGCAATATAATTGATCTCTGTTTTTGCGATCACAAAGCGATATGTGTCAATGAAGGTTCTTTCATCCATTGGAATACCTAATGCTCTAACATACTCAACTCTTGCTTCTTCAAGCCAATAGAGATAAATGATATTATGTACAATGTTCTGTCTGTCTACCTCAAAGGTCTTCACTCTTCCTGACAATCTATGGTGAAATTTGTCAAGCTCAATTCCATTCAGTGTTTGATCCTTTGCATTCATGAACATTGTTCCATGATGCGTTCAAAACTCTCAATGAATATCATTGCCGCTTTCGTTGTATCAGCAAGAGAAATATCTCTATGAAAAACTGCTCGGAGACATTGACCTCTTCCTGAGGAAATTTCCAATCCATTCTTCGAACATTCATGTTTCAAAGAAATGGGATCACATTCCTGACCACAATCAATGATCAGAATATTTGTTTCAACCATTCCACTTGAATTTGCAAGTATGCATGATGTATTCTCAAGAATGATCTTTGCGAATAATCTTGCTTTTTCATGATCTTCTTTGAGATGTTGTCTATGATGTTCCAAAGCATATAAACCTGCAGCAGCAAGAATCCCGGATTGTCTCATACCACCACCAAGTAGTTTTCTCCAATGTCTCGCATAGTCCACTTGGTCTTTTGAACCTATAAATACTGAGCCGGCAGGCGCTCCTAGACCTTTGGATAAGCACACGGAGAGTGTATCCAAATGTCGTGCATATTCATGAGGTGCAATTCCGGACTCTGCACAAGCATTCCAAATGCGAGCACCATCGCAATGAAGGGGTAGATTCTTCGAAGAAGCAAAGGATGAAATATCTTGTATTGATTCCATCGATAGCACAGTTCCACCATGCCTATTATGCGTTTGTTCAATACAAATCAAAGATGTCTTAGGGAAATAATAGTCTCCCGGTCTTATCGCTTCGCCGATTGCTGATGAGGATATTTCTCCTTTCTCAGATGGGATACAATACATCTGTACTCCAGCGATGATGGCAGGTGCTGCTGTTTCATAATGAAAAATGTGCGATTCGGATTCCACAATGATTTCATCGCTTCTCTGTGTATGAATGGCAATTGCAACTTGATTACCCATTACACCTGAAGGAACGAATAGAGCGGATTCTTTTCCAAACAAAGCAGCGATTTCAGATTGAAGTCTATTGACGGTTGGATCTTCTGCATAGACATCATCTCCCACTTCGGCCTCTGCCATTGCTTTCCGCATTTCAGGAGTAGGTTTGGTGACTGTATCACTTCTGACATCAAAGAGGATTGAGCTCATCTATTCTCCTGTGCGGCTTGATATACTGTTGAATTTGCTGGGTCCAATTGCGAGAGATTCGTGAATACACCTGTATCTGAATAGCCCTTAAATATATCCGCCAACTCTTGGAATTTTGAATTAAAAAAAGTCTCCATGAATTGACTTCTCATTGTCACTTTTGATTTTTTGAATTGTGCCATTTGTTCAATGATTGTGGCAAGGAGAGGTAAACCTTGTGATTTGTCTTTATTTACAGCTTCCAAGCCATCAAAATGATAAGAGAAGATAAGTCTTCGAAATTCTTCATAGAGTAGGTCTGAAGCTTCTGTTGCCAATCCGAGTTTTGAAGGTACGGATGGATCAGGTGTTGTGGGATATCCGGTCACATTTGCACCCGCACCTGCTCGACAAATGACTTTCGCTTTTTCATAGAATGGTGTGCCATCAAGTTCGGCGAAAGTATCTAAGAACATGCCGATTGAAAGGAGCAAATAATAGTCAATTGGGGATGATAATGCATTGAATCTATTTGCTTGAAAGGACATCATATTCCCCGGAGCATATTCAAAAGTCCATTGTTTGTCCATGGCCCGCATGAGAATAGATTTTGAGCCATCTTCAAGCACGGTATAAGACATGACAGTCAAAATTCCACTATAGGTATTATTTGGTCCACGAGAAGTAATCGTTATGCCGATATCTACTGGTACTTTTGGTTTATCCCAATCTGTTTCGGAATACCGCTGATTATTAACATAATTGATGATGTCTTGCCGAAGATTTTGTATATCAATGCGATTGTCAAATGAGATATTCTTCAAATCCACATTGACTTGCAGCTCAATCTCTTGTGCATGAAGAGTCGGTATATATTGCAGTACACAAAATATGGCGCAAATTATGAAAGTTCGCATGTAATCACCTTGATAGGGGGAATATGTTTACGCTTGCGAAAATACTATGCTTGGGAGCCATCGGCAACTATTTTATGGGAATTATCATGTATGGTCAAATGGGTGGTTCAGAAATACATCAAAATTTGATGGGAATGACGAATACTATTCATTGTGGACATATTCATCCTTCACTTTCCATGATAGATTCATGCGATCATTATGGCATTTCACTCAGTCCATCACCATTGGGAATACCTGAGTTGACAAGGTTAGCCCTCTGTGGAAGGTATATTGATACAAGTTTCATGGCTCTGCATATACAAACCGATGTACAGAAGATTCATCAATTGTCCATAATGAGATGCAATATTTCCACTGCTTGGAATATCCATGATGCACCCATTATTCCGGGGATTGGTCTTCAAACTGAATTCATTGCATTCGCAGATGGAATTCTTCATTGTACGGAATTGGATATAGGCATCGGGGCAATGTTTATTCCATTTGAATACTGTAGAACAGGAATTCTCTTTCACTATCCGATGATGATAAATGAAGAATTTATGGCAAGTATGACGCAACCTTTTCTAACAGTTGGACTTGGATGGAAGCCGATAGATGATATTGCGCTTGATATTGACATCGTGGCGAGTGAATTGTCATCCGGAATGAAGCCTATGATTTCTTGGAATCTCTTGCCTCAAATCAGAACAATTATTGGTTTCTCAATTCCACATTCTTCGGGTTCTATTGGGTTGAGTATGCTGATAGATGATATTTTTGTGCAAGCTACTATGTTCAATCACATACAATTGGGCTATTCTTGGCATTTGTCCATGCGATATTGTCCGAATCAACTCTAGAGTACCATTATGGCAAAACAAAAAACTCTGTTTGAACAATTGAAGAGCGCTGAACATCAGGAACATGTCATTGAGAGATCATTTTTCTCGCAGAAAAGTGTCCGCATAATCTTCATGTTTCTGATAGTCGTCCTCACTGGATTTCTTTTCCCAAATCAAAGAGCCATCAATGAAAATGGCGAAGATGTACGACAGGTAAATATTGGTGTTCTTTGGATGAATGAGAGCATCAAAGCTGAATTTCCCTTTGCAATCATAAGACCTGAGTCTGAGATTGAACGTGAAAAAGAGAAAGTTCTGCAATCAACCCCTACAATCTGTGTAGAGATCCCAAATGCTAGGTCTGAAGCAGAAGCAAAAGTTGCTGCACTGTTGCAGATATCAGAGGGGAAATTGCAGGAGTCCGGTATTCTGAATGATAATGCAACTAAAATGCTTCTTTCATTTTCACAGCAAAAGAGATCGACCATCACTCAGATTATACAGAAGTATAGGTCAGAACTCATCAATACCTATTATGAAAGGAAGCCTTTGATATCCGGTATTATCCCAATGCTCACCGATACAGTGTTCATTCGATCTGAAAAGGGGATTGACATGCCAATGGTGAAATCATCATTTGCTGATTCCTCACAAATGAGAAATCAATTGTCGGAATTATTTGCTGATAAATTGAAAATGCAGGAAACTGAACTTGTCGTGAATATTTTGATAGGAGTTTTGAGACCTCGTTATGAGGTATCCAAGACATTGACTCAGGAGTTAAAAGTCAATAGGCTTGCTTCCATACCTAGAACACTCGGGATTGTTCGAACAGGTGAAGTGTTGATTAGAAAAGGTGAGCGATTTGATCGCATGTCTGCTTTGAAAGTTCAGTCTTATGTAAATAATAGGGGGAATTCTGATGTAACCACATATTCTTGGAGCATACTTCTTGGAAGCATCGGGCATTCCTTGCTCATTTTTTCCATGATGATACTCTACTTATACTTTATCAGACCAATCATTTTTGCGCATCATCAACAGTTATTCGGTTTATTGGGCATCATTCTCATTGCGCCCATCTTTTCATGGCTCACTGTCTATATGAATAGTACATATCCTTTGGAATATGCTGTGATAGTGCCTGCTTTGTCCATGCTGATAGCAATATTGTTCGACTCTAGAACTGCCTTTTATAGTACAGTTGTCATGTCACTCCTTATTGCCGGGGTACGAGGTAGTGACTATTCGGTTGGACTTGCCATGATGATTGGTGGAATGGTGGCTGCATATAGTGTAAGAGATATCCAAGCAAGAACCCAGCTATTCACCTCCATTGCATATGTATTTTTAGGTATGTCTGTGAGTATTGCTTCTATTGGTGCAGAAAGATCATTGAGCTGGACTGAAATCTATCCACAATTGATAGTTGCAGGTATCAATGCTGTGTTTTCACCTATTTTCACTTTTGGGGTTTTATATCTCATCGAAAGAGTATTCCCGGTAACCACGGATTTGAAGATTGATGAATATGATTCATTGGAACATCCATTATTGATTGAAATGAATGAAAAGGCTCCCGGTACATTTCAGCATACAATGACGATTGCCAGACTTGCTGAAAGCGCTGCTCATGCAATTCATGCAAATGCTTTGCTTGCAAAAGTTGGTGCATTGTATCATGATATTGGTAAAATTCCAAAAGCTGAATATTATGTTGAAAATCAGATTAATATTGAAAATAAGCATAATCATTTACCTCCAAAGAAGAGTGCTTCCATCATTAAGGAACATGTTCAAGATGGGATTGGACTTGCGAAAGAATATAAACTGCCACAAAGAATCATTGACTTTATTCCAATGCATCATGGTACAATGCTAGTGAAACATTTTTATGCAAAAGCAATTGAGTTGTCTCAACGTGGTGAAGGTCCAACAATAGTAAAAGAGGAAGACTATAGATATGAAGGTCCGAAGCCAAATACAAAAGAAACAGGTATTCTCATGTTGGCCGATGCAGCTGAAGCAGTGGTTCGATTAAACAATGCG
>JALRFC010000064.1 GCA_023253875.1 Candidatus Kapaibacterium sp. | reverse complement strand
ATTGATTACACAATGTGTACCCGATGGCGAATTGCAATCTACTGTACAACAGCTTGCACAGACTCTTCAAAACAATAGTTCTTCTTCGATGGCATTGACAAAAGACATGCTCGCAAATCTACATGGAATGTCACTCGAAGCCGGACTCAATTATGCCGCATCCATGAATGCATTCACACGGATGACTGATGATTGCAAACATGGCATACAATCCTTTCTCAAGAAATAATCGAGGTATATGATGAACCATATTCTGATTGCCTTCCTGACCATTCTCACCTGTTCAGTGGTCAATGCGCAAGAAACAACCATAGTACTTAAAGGAGTCATCACTGATCGCGTGACTGCTAAACCGGTTGGTGTTAGTTATGAGATTTCCGATAAGCAAGGCAATAAAGTCGCTGATGCAAAATCGAATCCAAAAACAGGAGAATATTCCTCCGCTCTCAAACCCGGTGCTGATTATACAATCTTCTTTTATGGGTTTGATATTCTCAAATCCACAAAATCCATCAGCATTCAGCCTGCTTCTAAATATGAAGAAGTTTCTATGGATTTCACAGTTGAGAAATTAGTGAAAGGCATGGAATTATACTCTGTGGAAGGATATGATCCAGGTTCCACACAAACAAATGTCACAGGTGAAAAAGTCATCGCAGAAGCAATCGCAATGCTTAAGGGCAATCGGAATTTGCATGTGAATATTACTTTATATCCTGATATGGCGCCTCCTCGTTATGAAACGATTGCTCCACCAAAGCAAGACAAAAAGAAGAAAAAGGGAAATGAATCTGCAATACCGCCACAGCAAAAGCTCCTGAATCCCACAGAGCGGCAGTCTTTGAATGCAGATTTGCTCAAGCAAAGAATGGATGCGATTTTGTCAGCATTTCCTGATGCATCGGCCCAATTGAAACGCATGCATTTCATCGTGGACAAAGCATCTGACCCACAACAAGACATAAAGAGAAGCACGCTTGTGATCAGCGTGGGTGAGGTGAAAAGTCTCTTCGATTAAATCAAATGTTCATATTCTATCGGAACTTCAATCTCCATCATCAGCATTGCGGAGGCAATGGTTTTTCCTTGGGCATCAAGTTTGAGTGAAACTGTTCCTCCGCCACCCAATGTATTATTTAACACAAAATTCACTGCCCATAAATTTGGGATTTCATATCGTTCGACATTCCCCAAAGTCAACCCCGTAAAGTATTCCTTCACGCGTTCTGTGGTCAATACATCACGAATGATCGGATACCATTCTTCTTTGAATGCAATGACACCACAATTTGCGGCATCGCCTTTGTCACCACTTCTGGCATGTGCTATGGATGATAGTGTGATTTTCATAATATTCACTATTGAATTGAATGTATAGTTGCAATCAGTTTGCGATTTCGGGCATGATGTCTGAATTCACAGAGATGTATACCCTGCCAAGTCCCAAGTGCCATTCTACCTTGTTGAATCGGTATAGTCACACTGCATCCGATGAGTGATGCCAGTGCATGTGATGTCATGTCATCAGGACCTTCCGCAGTATGCCTATATAATTGTCGATGCATTGGAACAATGCGATCAAGGATATCCATCATGTCGAGCGTCACATCCGGGTCTGCATCTTCATTGATGGTGATTGCCGCACTTGTATGACAAAGAAACACATGAAGTATTCCGCTTTCCACTGTGCTCAGTATTGTTTCCAGCTCTCGTTCTACTAATCGCGTAATACTATGAATGCCTCTCGGCATTGCAGGTAAGATTACTATTTTCTGCATCATGTGACTTCGAATTGCAATCCATCATAAGCGAGATGACAATTCGCCGGTAATTCTTTTTCGCATTCGGCATGTTTGATTTGATGCGCTATATGCGTGTAATATGTTGTCTGCGCATTGATCATTGTTGCCATTTCATTGGCTTCTTCAATCGTATAATGCGTTGGATGTGGATGATAGCGCAATGCATCGAGAATCAACACTTCAAGACCTTGCAATTTGTCTATCGAAGAAAGCGGAATATGATTCGTATCTGTGCAATATGCAACATTTCCAAAACGATATCCATTTACTCGAATCAATCCATGTTTCATCGGAATCGGAATTACTTCAATATCACCAATCATGAATGGCTCATCATCAATGATGGTGAAATCCGCTCCAGGAACACCACCGCCTATCTGTTCAGCTTGACCAAATGCATAAGGAAATGTTTGTCTGATTACATCATGCGTTTGTTGCAATGCAAAACACTTTATAGGAATATCATCATTGAAAAAGGTGAATGGTCTTGTATCATCAAAACCACTGATATGATCATAATGATGATGTGTATAGACTATTCCATCAATAGTGCGTACAGCATTCAGAAGCATTTGCTGTCGAAAATCAGCAGATGTATCAACCACAATTGTCGTTGTTTCTGATTGAACCAATAGCGATGTCCTCAGTCTTGTATCTTTCGGATCATCGGAAGTGCATGTTGCGCATGTGCAAGCAACGCATGGAATTCCTGTTGAGGTGCCTGTTCCGAGAATCGTGAATTTCATCAGATATGTCTTTCGGCATGATACGAGCTTCGTACAAGCGGTCCGGACTCTACGATCTTGAATCCTTTCGCCATTCCAATTTCTCTCAATTCATCAAATTCATTCGGATGCACGAAACGATCAACCGGCAAATGATTTTTTGTTGGTTGAAGATATTGTCCAAGTGTGAGAATATCAACGTCCACTTCGCGCAAATCATCCATCACTGTGATGATTTCTTCTTTGGTTTCACCGAGACCAAGCATGATTCCTGTTTTTGTGCGCAGGCCCTGAGATTTACATTCTTTCAGTACAGCAAGTGTCCATGGATATTTACCTTGAGGACGCACTTTACGATATAATCTCGGTACCGTTTCAGTATTGTGATTCAGAATATCGGGTCTGGCATCAATGACTTTTTGCAAATTCTCCATCTTCCCTTTGAAATCAGGAATAAGCACTTCGATACTTACACCGGGGTTCATTTCTCTGGATCGAAGAATTGTTTCCGCCCAAATATCTGCACCTCCATCGGGTCTTTCATCGCGATTCACTGAAGTGATCACTGCATGCTTCAAATTCATTTGCTGAATAGCTTCTGCAACATGCAATGGTTCATGCATATCCACTTCCATTGGACGACCTGTTTTCACTGCACAAAATCCACAAGATCTTGTACATGTATCACCGAGAATCATGAATGTTGCTGTACCCGCATTCCAGCATTCGGCGATATTTGGACAACGTGCTTCTTCACAAACTGTATGTAATGCTTTTGAACGCATCATCGTTTTGAGTTGTGCATAGGTTTCCCCACCGGGCGCTTTGACTTTCAGCCATTCCGGACGACGATTGCTGGGAAGTTCAGTTGGTAAAACCGGCAATTCCAATATGCTGGGTATTTGTGTATCTGTTACCATGTAAATATCAATGTTGTGGACTGCAAAACTATCAATTTGACAATGTTTATTATCATCCAATGACTGTATATGGTTGATAATATCCTGAATCCATTAATCTAAAAGTTTGTGGATATTCTTTTTCATACGTGGTATTTGGTGATGTACCTGCAGCCACAAACACAGTCTTCGCAGTAAGCACATGAATCGAACCTTTCTTATCATCACCTGTATGCTCAAACTTCACGGCTTCAATTGCTCCATGTGAGTCGAGTATACATTCTATCGGACTAAGTTCTTCATAGATGCTGATTCCTTCTTCCAATGCCTCATTCACTTCTTCATGATTGAGTTTATATGCGGGTGATTGCTTCAATTGTTTCCGATAGATAAGCGTCACTCCGCCCCATTCTTTCAGATAAGGAAGAAAATCAGGGATCTGATTAAGACGCTTTGCTTCATTTCTCACTTCATGAATGATTTTTCCATGTTCGAAGAAGGTTTGTGCAATTGTTCTTTCTTCCGCATCATACGTTACTTCAAAGTAATCCGGTACTTCCTGAAGCATGGTTTTCGCATGAAGATAAAATTTCTCTACTTGAATCGGATAATAGGCGAGTGTTTCGGTTGCAGTATCAATTGCGGTTAAACCACCGCCGATTACTATTGCGGGTAAAGACACTTGAAGATTTGCCATTGAGTCCATTCTTGCTGCACCCGTCAATTGCAATGCCATCAAGAAATCTGATGCTTTTCTTAAACCTCTGCTGAGATTATTTTTCATGCGAATGAGTGTTGGCTTTCCTGCACCGGTTGCAAGAGCAACATGCGTAAAGCCAAGCTTCCAAGCATCTTCGATTGTTAATGTACCACCGAATCTGACACCATCCAGTATCTTGAAATTCTTTCTTCTTTCGAGGAGAAGTTGAAGAACTGTGAGAAAGTTTTTGTCCCAACGCGATGTAATACCATATTCACTCACACCACCGAAACCGGAGATGATTCTTTCATCCAATTCACGTTCAATGGTATCTTTAAATGATGGAAGTGGATCATCCTTTTTCAAAGCATAGATATCAAGTGCTGATTCAATTTTCAATCCCTCAACGGCGACGACGGCGAAGCCTTCATTGAGCAAATAATGTGAAAGCGTATAACCGGCAGGACCAAGACCTACAACCAGTACTTTATTTCCATTATATGGCAATGCATATGGTCTTTTCACATTGAGAGGATTCCACTCCATCAACAGAGCATAGAGTTCGAGTCCATCATTCAGTGACAGAATATCAGATAATACCGAGGTTTCAATTTTTGGAATATTTACAGGTTCTTGCTTTTGGAAGATACATCCTTTCATGCAATCATTACAGATTCTGTGGCCTGTACCTGCACACATCGGATTATCCAGCATCACCATTGCAAGTGCAGCTAGAGGATATCCTTCTCTGCGTAGAAAATGCATCTCACTGATTTTTTCATCGAGTGGACAGCCCTTGGTTTCGACACCGAGTGGGTTCTTTTTGATTGTTCCATCTTTTTCATGAATGCCCTTTGAGCAAGAATCCTTCTCTCGTTCATGACAAATCATGCAATAGTCTATTTGCTTTGTAACTTCTCTTCTTGTTCCACGACGATCTGTCAAAGCAAATCCATCACGCTTGCGATGATGATGAGCATCATATGAAGTGATGCCATCTATATCTGAGATGATGGCATGTTCCAAATGATCGAAATCCAATTTCTTACCGGCAAATTCACTGATCCAATCAGAGATCATATTGTGTTCTCTCATTGAGAAATACAGTATTTCTGCTGTGTCAAGTAATTCTTTTTGTTCCGATTCTTGAGATAATAAAGTCAAGACAATTGCTGAAAAGTCATATTCCTTATCATTGGTTTGTTCAAGTGATAGTGCATGCAACAATTCCGAAAATGCTCCATCAATATCACTGATTGCTTCTTCACCAAGAGTCTGACCTCTTCTTCTAATCAATGCTTTTTTTGTAAAGTCCGCTTTGGCTTTGATGACCAATTGTTCTTTCTGTAATGCTGACTTTATTGATGAAAAACCAATCGAATCCGATATATAATTCTGAAGATAATGCTCGAGTACAATGGCTGTATCGATCAATATCTGTGATAAGCGAATTCCGGTAATATTTGCTGTGTGCAATTCCTGATATGCCAAAAAAGTATCAGGATGTTGTTCTTGCATATAGCTCAGAAATGCAGCGTGATGATGTGCTGCGCTGAGTTGTACATTCATTATTTATAATTCACGATAGATTGAACTGAAGAACCTGTTCGAATAAAATACACACCAAATGATTGATCTTGTAATATGTGCTTTACGTGTTCGGAATGGATATTCTTTGCAATTAATACACCATTCGATGAATAGATGTCTGAAGTCTTTGCAATAGTGTAATCATCATTTTCAATAGAGCTTGCACCTTGAGAGCGATAGATTATGACATGAAAGTCTTCAATTGTAATTGGTCCTACACCAAACTCATTTGGAAGTATCGTATGGCTTTTTTTTGCATCACACAAAATACGTAATGCCATACCACCTTTATCTGTTAACACGACAGAGTCTATGCCTGTTCCCAAAGGATATTCCCATGAAAATTTCATCCATTTTTTATCCGCTTTCCAGGGAGATACTTGCACCCAAAATGTATCAGCTACTGATAATGGTTCTGTATTACGAATATCTCGATATGAGAATATGTCAACAGAACTTGAAAATGAACCATCCTTATTCATATCCAATATAGAAACAATATGTGCACCATTGATTGGATGTAGCGGTGGTAATTCTTTCTCACCAAGTACTGCATCGATTCCATCTGTTGCACCTTTTATAAATCCAATGATAACCGCAGGTTTAGTAGTGGATGTATTGTCTTCATGAGTCAATGTAAAGACTTGTCCAAAGAGCAGTGCAGGTAGGAAAACCATGCTCAATATGAATAGTTTCACGGTCCATTCTCCTGATAGAAATATAGGGTAACAGAGACGAACTCTGTTACCCTATGGGAATTCAACAATCTAAATGATTATCTGTTGATGATGATGCGCTGAGTTGATACAATACCATTGACATTTACTGTCATTGTATAAGTACCTGCTGCGATTTCATCTGTATTGATAGCCATTGAGTTGCCATTGAATGTTACATTCTTAACTGTAGAACCAAACATGTCGATAATTGCAACATGTACTGTACCTGCAGTTGCAGTGCGAACATTGATCAATGAAGATGTTGGATTTGGATATACTTCAATTCCTGCATTGTTAGCATCTTGCTTAGCAAGTCTAATCACTGAAGAATTATTTACTACCAAATCTTGTGTTGCACTGATTGTACCAAGAACTGCACCTGTTTTAGCATCGAATGCAGTATATGTACCATTCAAACCTTTTGCTGTCAATGTCATTGGATAAGAAATGCCTTGAACACGAATTGTCATGTCATTGCTATTTGTTGCATATGCATTATTTGCAAAGCGAACATCGAACATATCTGGAGCAATAACTGGAGGCAATTCAAAGCGTACAGGATTTACAGATCCATTTTCAGAAACGCGAAGTGTATTTGTTTTACCTTCTTTGTCTGAAATTGTGATTGAACCAAGATTCAAGTCTGATGTTGGATTAGCTACAACCTTAGGTAATCCGGATCCTTTCACACGATAGAAACCTTCACCATAGATCTTGATCCAATAACCCAAACCAGGAACAACTTCTGAAGTTGCATAGTAACCACGATCTGTATTATAACCATATACTTGATCTTTGAGTGCTTCAACAGCACCACTTTGCAATTCATAAGAAATGTCATTTACATTTGCACGTGTTGAAGGAGCACCTACAGTATTCCAACCATCATAGAGATATACTCTTTCAGTTGTTTTGCTGAATTCAGGGACTCTTGAACCGATTTGTGTTGAGTCAATATTTTGACCAAACTTTACAAAGTAACCAACACCTGGTTGAAGAACTTGCTTTTGCTGATATGAACCACTAGCAAATGTATATGGCTCTGTGATTGCATTCGGGAATACAGTCTTCCAAGTTGGATTGGATGGACGCAAAGGCAATGACAAGAAGTTCCAACCTGATTTTACAACAGGATAATTTGCTGATTGTGGCAAGCGATATTCAATGATGAATGACTTGATACGAGCATCACGGATTGTGAATGAGCGACCATAATCTCCATCTGGTGTTGCTTCACGCATATTCACGCTGAAGATACCGCCATTAAGAGTATCACGAAGATATAAATCAGCGCCTTCAGGGAAGTCACGTGTATCCCAGTTGATAACAACAGGATAGTTATTTGCACCATTTGCATCAAAACGGCAGAGGTAAACCAATGTAGTATCTGAAGTAAAGTCACGGATATCACGTGATGTTGAGCCTCTTCTGAGGTTTTGACCACTGAAAGCATCCATTTGAATATCACCAAGACCATTAGGTGCAACTTCGATTCCATTTGCATCTTTAACCCATGGTGTAAACCAACGAGCAAAGAAACCTGTTGGAGCGCTCAGTGCATCATAAGCATATTCACCGAAGAGTGAGTCAGGACCATCTGTTGCTCTATGACCTGTACCCAAAACTAGATTGGTTGTATCACCAATTGTACCTCTTGAGTTTCTTACTGTCAATTTGATACCTGGATCCAAACCAAATTCCGGTGTCTTTGGATTATTGTAGCTACCTGGTTCTACAGGATTACGCAAGTGAATGAATGTTACGCGCAATCTTACCGGAGATACTTTTGCAGAAGCTGATGTAACTGTGATATAGCCTGTATAAATACCTGCATATTCTGCATCACCATTTCTCAATTCACCTGTTCTTACAAAGATTCTAAAACGCATAGGATCTTGTGATTGAACAATTTGATTACGTGCATCTTTCAAGTTTGGTGGAACGGGTCCATTGATACCATTATCAAGGAAATCAATATCACCATCACGTCCGATATT
>JALRFC010000063.1 GCA_023253875.1 Candidatus Kapaibacterium sp. | reverse complement strand
ATTACTTCCCTGAATTGTGTCGCCAGTGATGGTGGCGCCAGAGATCCGATCGGTGAATGTACCACTAACAGCGGTAAGATTTGTGAACTGGGCCGTATCACCGGTAACGACTGCACCACTGATAGTACCGCTGGTCGTTAAGTTATTTTGTACAACAACACCACTGAAGGTTGCAAGACTACTTCCAGTAATAGACGTGAAATTACTGGTGCCTGTAACGGTGAGGTTACCAGCAATCGTCACATTACCAGTGATCAGCGAAGCGAACATACCCGGAAATGAATTCCAAATCGGAAATGTGGAACAACCAATCGTGAGATTGATTCCTTTGGGGCGCACATGAAATGTCTTTTTCAAATCAACCTGCATTTTTCCCATTGGTTTTGTCCATTGCACTGATTCGGAACATGCATCAATAGCCATATAGCCGGTTGCAATGGATTCAAGTGCACGATCGAATGCATGAGGACCAGATGCCTGAAATGCCATGATGAACCCCTGCCCCGTCGTATGCATCGTCGAAAAACCAATTTGGAAGAAATGCTTGGAAGCACGCTCCAAACATTCAATCAAAATGCCTGCGCGTTCTTTCACGGATAATTTTTTCCAATCAAGAAGAGCAGCTTGCGCATGTTCAATCAAAGTATCGGAGGAATAAGCAGGATAGGAAATATTCAAAGGAAAGCCGAAAGGCGATTGCTCTGAACCAACTGTTCCGGATGCACCATTCTGCGGAAATGTATATGCTGAATTGAGCGAAGATTTGAATGCTTGCAGACCATCTTCTTGAGCTGTTTCACCATAAATTTTACCACTTGGTGGCTCCGGCCAATGCGCATGAAAAGTGCGTGTATGAATAGCCTCAAGTGCTTTGTTCAAAGTACCTTCATGTTGTTCAAAGAGGTGGAGATATGACATGATTCTCTATCCAATAAAATGTTGAATTCAATATATTCTTCACAAAATACCACTGCGTTTGCACATGTCAATCGCCATGTCATAACGCTTCGCTGGTGGCATGATATACACGCCTTGCACATATTCTTTGGCTTGTTTCAAAAAGTCAATCGCGATAGTCAAACCAATATCACCGGCATCCTTACCGGCAGCATGCATATTCTCGCGAACCCATTGTGGAACTATCATTCCGGGGACTTCATAATGCAGAAAATCGGCATGTCTTGCACTACGAAGTGGAATGATGCCGAGCATGATTGCGATATTCAGATCTTTGATACGATCTAAAAATGGGAGTAAACTATCCATATCGAAAACCGGTTGCGTGAAGGCAATGATTGCTCCTTCCTCTACCTTTTTTCGTAAGCGTTCAATTTCTCTGTCCACATCATCCGCACATGGATTCACTGCACAGGCAATCGTGAATTGCGTGGCTCTTCCGAGGGGATTTCCGATTAAATCCAAACCTTGATTCATGCGATTCAATGCTCTGCATAATCCGATTGAATCCACATCATAGACAGAGGTCGCAAATGGATAATCACCAATGCTCGTGGGATCACCCGTGACAGCAAGAATATTCTTGACACCGAGTGTATATGCACCAATCAAATCACTTTGAAGACCGACCATATTTCGATCGCGACAAGCCATATGCGTGATGCATTCCATCCCTGTTTGCGAAGTGATGAGCTGTGATGCAGAGATGGGACTAATTCTTACGCGAGCTCTTGCACCATCAAATACATTCACTGCATCAATGCCATGTTCTTTCAAATACATTGAAGCTTCAAGTACAGAACTCATATCCAAACCACGCGGAATTTCTACTTCGACGGTGGTCAAAAATTTCTTTCCAATCTTCTTAGCAAAGCTCGTCACTTCTTCACTTTCAATCGGTTGCATATCAATTGTTTTACTTAGCTTGGGCTCAATTCTATCAGAACCGGGAATTATGTCCTTGACGGCTTTTGCGATTGCACGAATATGCTCTACCGTTGCACCGCCATCTGCTCCAATGATTGAGGCTCCTTGCTTGACAAGTTTCACTGCCATACCGGCAACATAATCCGGCTCGGCATTATATCGCGCTCGTCCTTCATGCAGAGTTGGAATTGCTATATCTGGTAAAATACAAAGTGGGATTCTCGAAACCGACAAAGCACGGAGAATATCTGTCATACGTTGAGGCCCGACAATACCATTACTTCCGAGTGCCATGACACTCTGTTTCATCAATCGTTCAGCGATTTCAGCGGGAAATGAAGTGGCTAGTACCGTTCCATCTTCGGGGAATGATTTTAATGCAATAATGGGAATAGTCGCATTCACTGCTCTCACAGCTTCAATGGCAATCACGAGTTCTTCAATATCAATGAAAGAAGATAACATGATCATATCGGCACCACTATCAAGGAGAGCCATTGCTTGCTCGGCAAATACTTGATGCGCTTCCTCGCTTGTAAGATTTCCAATTGGTGAGAAGAAATGTCCTGTAGGACCAATCACGCCCGCTACCAATGCCTTTCTCAAAGCGGCTGTGCGAGCAATCCACACTGCTTTGCGATTGATTTCATAGACTTTATCGCTGAGTGAAAATGCGTCTAGTGCCAGTCTATTTGACTTTGAAGTATTAGTGAGCAATAATGTAGCACCTGCATCCACAAAATCACGATAGATGGATTCAATCGTAACAGGATCTTTCAGATTCCAGATATCAGCAGGGATATCATATTTGTCGCGCAAAGCCAACTCCATCGCAATTGAGCCGGATGCGATGATTGGTTTGATACCCAACTGTTCTATGAATGCTTGTATTGACACGATGAATTCCTCATTGCGTTATGTCTTATGTAACAAAGGCATCCCAAATAATGGGATGCCTCTGCACAAATAGTGTTTTTCAACAATTATTCTTGATCAGGACTCTTTGGAATTGAATCCTCGAATACTGATTCAATGTCTTCAGCGAGTGCTGAAAGATCAACTGCTTCAATATTATTTGCATACTTATCTGCATTTGGAACAGGATGTTCCGCATTATATGCATCGATTGTTCCTTGATCTTTATCACGAAGATATTCTACCACTGAAAGAACGATTTTCTTTGACTCACGATCGAATTCAACGACTTTGAGTGGAAGATTATCACCTGCACGGAAGAAATCTGTGATATTGCGAACTGGCGCAAATGACAATTGTGATACAGGAACGAAACCATCAACGCCTTCTGGCAATTCAACGATGACGCCCTTCTCAATAATGCGTTCAATCTTTCCTTCGGAATCCGCACCAACAGCATAACGCTCAGCGAAGAAATCCCATGGATTTTCAGTGATTTGTTTATGACCAAGTGCGATTCTACGATTTTGTGAATCAATGCTAAGCACGATTACATCTAGAGAATCACCCTTCTTCACGAATTCGCCCGGATGACGAATTTTCTTCGTCCAAGACAAGTCGCTGATATGAACCAATCCATCTACACCCGGTTCGAGTTCAACAAAGAGACCGAAATTGGTAAGATTGCGAACAATACCTTTGTGAACTGAATCAACAGGATATTTCGCGAGTAAATCTGCCCATGGATCCGGCTCAAGTTGCTTCATGCCGAGAGCAAGTTTTTTATCATTTTTATCAATATTCAATACGATTGCATCTATGACTTGTCCCATGGAAACCATTTGTGAAGGATGCTTCACATGCTGAGTCCAGCTCATTTCACTGATATGAATCAAGCCTTCGATACCTTTCTCGATTTCAATAAATGCACCATAATCGGTCAAGGAAACAACTTTACCCTGAACTCTTGTACCGGGCTCATATTTCTCACCGATTGTATCCCATGGATGCGAAGTCAATTGCTTCATACCAAGTGAAATACGACGCTTCTCACCATCAAAATCAAGCACAACAACTTTCACGACTTGATCAAGTGTAACAATCTCAGAAGGATGTGTTACGCGACCCCATGAAAGATCTGTGATATGCACAAGACCATCAACACCACCGAGATCGACGAATACACCGAAATCGGAAATGGCTTTCACTGCGCCTTCAAGAACCAAACCTTTCTCAAGCGTACCAAGAATCTTGGAGCGCTGATCGGCCAATTGCTCTTCGAGAAGCACTTTATGACTTACTACAACATTTTCACTTGGGTGATTGACCTTCACAACGCGAACATCGATCATCTTGCCAACCCATGCATCAAAATCACGCACAGGACGAACATCAATTTGTGAACCTGGCAAGAATGCCTCAATTCCAAGCAAATCAACAACCATTCCACCCTTGATGCGACGAAGTATGCGAACCTGAACAATTTGCTGTGTCTCATTAAGCTTGAGAATTTCTTCCCATGTTTTCATGAAATCAGCACGACGACGAGACAGAAGCATACGACCATTGACATCTTCAATCTTTTCGATAAAGACATCAATTTCATCTCCGGGTTTGAAGATGTCGGCTGTGCCAAATTCAGCTCTTGGGATAACACCAAGCGACTTAAAACCTATATCAACATAGATATTGTCTTTTGTCACTTGAATAACATTACCCTTCACCATTTGATCTTCTTGAACTGCAGAAAAACTCTGTTGGAACAAGGTGTCAAATGTGCTGTCATCCATCATGGGCACATTGAAATCTCCACTAAGCAAATCTGCAAGTGAAGGACGCTTGGATGTAGCGGCATTTGGAGTCAATTCAGACATATTTTCCTTTCATACTATGATGCGGTTTGTGAGTTTGATCAGCCGTTCACTGTATTCTTGCATGTGATCAATTTCACTCCATCCACATAGCGGGGATGTCATATTCATGTATTCGTGAACGATGCGGTAGTTTTGAGCTTCGCAAAATAGTGTATTTCATTGTAAAAGCCAAGAAATTCAAGCAACTGCATGCATCAATGATATGGCTTCCGAAGCCATTTCTTGGTTATTTCCCCGAACAATATTCATCCCTTCTATTCTTTTTGACCATGTGATTTGTCGTTTTGCATAATTTCTTGTGGCTTGTTTCATCTTTTCAATGGCGGTTTTCTCGTCTAATTCCCCATATATGTAGGCAATTGCTTGGGCATAGCCAACGGTGTCCAAAGACTGGGCAAATCGTGAGATTCCCTTATCAAGCATTGTTTGAGCCTCTCTTTTGGTTCCTTCCCACATTTCATCGCAGCGTGCATTGATTCGGCTATATAATGCCTCCCTTTCATGTTCAATCAAGACATAACAAGTCTCAAATGTTGGATATGACATCATGCGTGATTTCTGCTCTGAGAATTTCAATCCCATTACTTTGTGAAATTCCAATGCTCGCATGATTCTTCGTGGATTCTTATCAGGATAATCCTCGCAAGATTGTGGATCTACCAGACGCAAAGCCTCAAAAAGTGCATCTTTTCCATGTTTATCATGATATTCTTGGACTTCTTTACGTGCTTTTTCACATGCTTCGGCTGTATCTTCAGGCATGTCAAAGAAACCTTCACAGAGTGCTTGAACATAGAGTCCGGAGCCACCAACAATGATTGGAAGCGTGTTGTTGAGGAGTAATTCTTGTATGATTTCCCCTGCTTTTTTTGCAAATGCACCTGCATTGAATGATTCAACCGGATCACAAATATCAATGCAATGATGCTTTACTCGCGAACGTTCTTCTTGGGTAGGTTTTGCTGTACCGATATCCAATTCCCTGAATATCTGCCGTGAATCAGCACTGATAATTTCTGCTCTCATTCCCAATCTAGAGGCAATTTCCAGTGATAATGCCGTTTTTCCCGAAGCTGTTGGACCGGTGATTGCAAGTACCGTATTTGGCTTGATCTGCATCATTCAGAACCTGAATGAATCCACTGTTTTCGAAAGACCTTCCACAATGTCCATCTTTGGCGTCCATCCAAAAGCTGCAAAGATACGCTCATGAGAAAGTACGCTCCGCATTTGCTCACCTTGCTTTGCCGGTGCATGTTGCTCTTCACATTGAGATTGCGTGAGATCTCGTAAATGCCTGAATAATGTATTGACATCAGTCTCAATGCCCGTACCGATATTATATGCTCCGATCATTTGCGGTTGCAAAGCCAAAACATTTGCTTCCACTACATCGCCAACATAGACATAATCACGTGTTTGGAGTCCATCCCCATTGATGACGGGTTGTTCTCCCTTGAGTAACTTTTGTGCGAAAATCGCAATCACGCCTGCCTCACCATGAGGATTCTGTCTTGGTCCATAAATATTTGCATATCTGAATGCCACTGAAGGCAATCCATGAACATGAGCATAGTAATAGAGATATTGCTCATTGGATAGTTTTGCAATGCCATAGGGAGAAATGGGTTTAGTGGGATGTCTTTCATCGGCGGGAAAATACTCTTGTTCACCATAGACAGTGCCACCGCTGGAAGCAAAGATGATTTTCTTCACTCCGCTTCTCAATGCGGATTCATAGATATTAATTCCACCAAGGATATTGATTCTCGCATCATAAGTGGGGTCTTGAACGGAAACACGCACATCCATCTGTGCGGCATGATGATTGACAATGTCAAATTGCTCATCCATGAATACCGCCGGAATTCTCGGATCATTCACATCCATTTCAATGAATCGCGCATTTGAAGGGATATTTTCTCTTTTTCCAGTTGATAGATTATCAATGATTACAACTTCATGTCCTAGCGACAAATAGGCATCTGCGATATGTGAGGCGATGAATCCGGCACCGCCGGTGACTGCAATTTTCATGATGAACCTGTGGAAAAGTATGTGCAAATATACCGAAGTTCACACACGATATTTGCCCTGTATTTGCACTGCATCATAAATAGTATTCCCCAACTTGCGTCTTGTTGTGCCGGTAAATCGAAAAATAGGCTAATTTTGAGCCTCGGAGAATGTATTCGTACATTCCGGATCGTTCATAAGTATCGGGATTTTCACTCAATGATTTCAATTCTCAAGAAGATATTCGGTGGCACCAAACATGACAAGGATGTTCAATCCCTCAAGCCGACCGTACTGCAAATCAATCAAGAATATGCAAAGCTTTCATCACTTAGCGATGAACAGCTCAGATCCAAAACGCATGAATTCAAAGCTTTGATTCAATCTCGCACAGCTCAACTTCAAGAAGAACTGGCTGAATTGCGCGAACAATTAACAAGTCAAGACGCGAATCATGATGAGAATTCCAAAATACATGATCGAATAAAAGAAATCGGAAATGAAGAATATGATATCATTCAAGATACTTTGAATGAAATTCTTCCAGAGGCTTTTGCAGTTGTCAAAGAAACTTGTCGCCGACTGACTGAAAGAAAACATGCATATGAAGTTGTTGGACAACATCATGTTTGGGCAATGATTCCGTATGATGTTCAGCTTATTGGTGGTATTGTCATTCATCAAGGCAAAATTTCCGAAATGGCAACGGGTGAAGGAAAAACATTGGTTGCAGTTTCTCCGATGTATCTTAATGCACTTTCAGGCAAAGGTGTCCACCTCGTTACTGTCAATGATTACTTGGCTCGCCGAGACAGTGAATGGATGAAACCCGTTTTTGATTTCCTTGATATTAATATTGGATGTATTCAATCCAATATGCAACCACATCAAAGACATCATGAATATGCTGCAGATATCACATATGGAACCAATAATGAATTTGGTTTTGATTATCTGCGTGATAATATGGTGAATGAAGCCGAAGACATGGTGCAAAGACCTCACTTCTTTGCAATCGTGGATGAGGTGGACTCCGTATTGATTGATGAAGCAAGAACTCCACTCATCATCTCAGGACCGGTCAGCCATTCCAATGATCAACAATATGATCAGTTAAATCCTCGGGTTCGCAGACTCGTTGACTCACAAAACAGACTCATCAATACCATTGTCAATGATGCAGAAAAACTGCTTCAGAAAAATGACAAAGAAAGTAAAATACAAGCAGGTGTGAGTTTACTTCGTGCTTATCGTGGAATGCCTAAGCAGAAGAAATTGTCCAAGCTTTTGCAAGAGCCGGAATACCAAAAACTCATGAGAGATACAGAACTTGAATATCTCCGCGAGCAAGGCACTAAGATGTCTATTATTGATGAAGAAATTTTTTATACCATAGATGAAAAGAATCATCAAATAGACATCACCGAAAAAGGTCGTGAATTACTCACAAAAGTCGGAGAAGATCCCGAAATGTTTGTGATTCCCGATATCACCGGTGAACTCAGTATGGTTGAAGGAACTGCAGGACTCACTGCAGATGAGAAGCAAGCTCAAAAAGATGAATTGATCCGACGCTATTCCATGCGAAGTGATATCATTCACACAGTGCATCAATTACTTCGAGCATATTCACTGTATGATCGCGATGTTGAATATGTTGTTGATGGCGGAAAAATCAAAATCGTTGATGAATTCACGGGTCGTATCCTCGATGGCCGACGCTATTCCGATGGTCTTCATCAAGCAATTGAAGCAAAAGAAAATGTAAAAGTTGAAGATGCAACTCAAACATTTGCAACCATTACTTTACAAAACTATT
>JALRFC010000062.1 GCA_023253875.1 Candidatus Kapaibacterium sp. | reverse complement strand
AATCAAGATGAAACCGATGCCATTCCATTCGCCTCGACCATAATGTCTATCACGAGTCACACCCGAAGTTGCATCCACAATTGCATCTCTTTCCTCAAGTATGCGATTGAAGAGTGTTGATTTTCCGACATTGGGTCTTCCGACGATGGCTACCAAATTCTGCATGATTATCTCGATATGAATAGGGCAAAGATACTAAATACAAAAGCATGAATCATGCTCTGCTGAGAATGAATAAGAAACCCGGACGCATTGCCCGGGTTTGCTAAGAATGTTTAAAGAGAATCTCGCAAGAAGCGCTTGACATTGTCAATCGGAATTCGCTCTTGTTGCATCGAATCGCGATTACGAATAGTGACAGCAGAATCATTGAGTGAATCATTGTCAATCGTGATGCAAAATGGCGTACCGATTTCATCTTGCCTGCGATATCGCTTGCCGATTGAACCTGATGTGTCCCATTGCACTTTATACTCTTTCTGCAAATCTTTATACAATGGTTCAGCTAGTTCAGGCAAGCCATCTTTGCTTGTCAATGGAAATATGGCCGCTTTAACAGGGGCCAATTTGGGATGAAATTGCAAAACTGTTCTTGTTTCCACTGCGCCATTTTCACCTTCGATTTTTTCTTCCTTGAATGCATTGCAAAGAAATGCCATGAATGAGCGTGAAGCACCAACGGAAGTTTCAATCACATAAGGCACATAGCGTTCTTTCGTCACGGTGTCCACATATTCCTGCTTCTTTCCTGAAAATTCTTGATGATTTTTCAAGTCGAAGTCTGTACGCGAATGAATGCCTTCAATTTCGCCCCATCCAAATGGAAACTGAAATTCCAAATCGGTTGCCGCATTTGCATAATGCGCTAATTTCTCATGTGGTTTTGCGCGCAATGACGATGGATGCATGCCATGATCAATAAACCATTGATAGCGCTGTTCAAACCAATATTCAAACCATTCTTTTTCTGTACCGGGCTTGATGAAAAATTGCATTTCCATTTGCTCGAATTCACGGGTGCGGAAAAGAAAGTTTTTAGTATTAATTTCATTTCTGAATGCCTTGCCGATTTGCGCAATCCCGAACGGTGGTTTTTGACGAGTAGAATCCAATACATTCTTGAAATTCACAAAAATGCCTTGAGCGGTTTCGGGTCTGAGATAGACGGTATTCGATACATCTTCGACCGGGCCGACAAATGTCTTGAACATCAAATTAAAATAACGTACATCTGTCCAATCTGTCGTCCCACTCACAGGATCGGGGATCTGTTCATCCATGATGATCGCATGAAAATGTGCCGGCTCACTAGCTTGATTGAGTCTTGCTTCCACGGCATTTGCCTGATCGGTCTTCCCTTTCTTTCTGAGTTTTTCAATATACTCTTCAATGAGTGTATCGGCACGATGTCTGGCCTTGCTCACTTTATTGTCAATCATTGGATCAGTGAATTGTCCAACATGACCGCTTGCTTCCCATGTACGAGGATGCATGAGAATCGCGGCATCCAATCCTTCGATATCTTCACGTAATGTCATGGCCTTCCACCATGCTTCTTTTACATTGCGGAGTAATTCAACACCCAGCGGACCATAATCCCAACATCCATTGAGACCGCCATAAATTTCTGAAGATTGAAATACGAAACCGCGTCTTTTACTTAATGATAAGATTCCATCCAAAGGTGTGGCCATGATTCGAACAAAGTAAGTGTGAATGTGAATGCGAAAATACGAATTTGATTGCGCTTTGTCTATACAGGATTATACCTGTGTACCTTGTTTTGCGAGTTTGTCGGCATATTCATTCCAATGATCTCCTGTATGAGCTGCGATCTTATTCCATGTTATGGATAAACCGCATGTACGAATGAACTGTGCATATCGCTGAGTCAATACTTGCTTTGCTTTCCAAGCTCCAATTGCCCATTCTCGAATACCGGCATAATCATAATGAATGGTGATGGATTGATGTCCATGCTGTTTGCACCATTGCACCACTTTTCCAACCGCCATGAGTTCTCCCGCCACTTGACGAGCTTCGAGATATTCGGGATTATTCACAGCTCCGAAATCTTCAAAGATTAATGTATCATCTTGAATGATAGCAAGACCAAATCCCACTTTTCCGGCAATATAGGAGCCATCGACATATGCATGAATGCCATCATGATTTCTGTGTGAATTCATGGTTTTTTGCGTGTGTTTGATGTCGAGCATTGACTGCAATTCAGGATCTTTCAGCGATCTGAAATCAAAACGAAATGTCTTTTTTGAAGGCGCATAATACAGTCTCAATAATCCAATCGGATTCCCTGCTTTAAAGCAATCCAAAGTCATCGCGAATTCTTGCCATTTATCTTCGACGATAAGGAAAGAATAATCCAAATGGCCAATGTTGGACTCTAATTCCTTTGCTTGTTTCCTCAATATCAGTTCATGAGGTGATTTCATGCTTGTTCGCTCAATGAATGAATATGCTGAATGATAATATCAGCACATGCATCTTTTGTCATTGGGGAAAACTCTGTGACTGTACCGAATCTGTCAAGAATAGTAATTGTATTATTGTCCCCACCGAATCCGCTATCAACTTGGTTTGCTGCATTGACAATCATCATATCACAGTTTTTATCAATGATTTTCTTTTTACCATATGCGATTGCATCATGTGATTCCAATGCAAAACCTATCAACACTTGATGATCGTTTTTGTTCCTTCCCAATTCTGCAAGAATATCAGTAGTTTTCTTGAGTGAAATCTGCATGGAGTCTGACTGTGATTTTTTGATTTTCCCCTCATATTTCTCTTCGGGAGTAAAATCTGCCACTGCCGCACTCATGATGATGATATCCTGTTTTGCAGAATTCTTCATCACAGCTTCATACATTTCTTGAGCAGACTCAATATCTATTCTATGAATTGCTCCCTCAGGAGTCTTGAGCGCTACAGGACCGCAGATTAATGTCACCAATGCACCTTGTTTCGCACAATGTCTTGCCAATGCAAAACCCATCTTACCGGAAGAAAAATTTCCGATGAAACGCACATCATCAATGCGCTCATAAGTTGGTCCTGCAGTGATCAATACATGTTTACCATATAGTGGTAATTTCTGTGGAATTTCTTCATGCATCTCAATGGGAATAGTTCGTATCGGCTTTGTTGATAGTACTGGAATATCTGATATTGCTTGTACACATTCTTCTATTAATACATCTATTTCCGGTAATCTGCCGGGACCAAAAATACCACTCGCTAATTCCCCGATTGCGGGTGGAATAATGATCGCACCATCTTGTTTCAATAGTTCAATATTTCTTTGTACCGCAGGATGTTCCCACATATCTGAATCCATGGCAGGTGCAATAAGCAATGGAATGCTCTTTGGTAATGCACATGCTATTATTGATAATGCAGTATCGTAAAATCCACAGGCGAGACGTGCAAGACTGGTCGCTGAACATGGTGCAATCAACATTGCATCACACCAATGAGCAAGATGTATATGCCATGAGCCCCCATCCTGGATATCATCCTCAAACATATCCATCGGGACAGGGTGTTTTGATAGATTCATGAGAACGGTGCGAGAAACGAATACTTCTGCAGATGGAGTCATCACTACACGCACTTCTGCACCCTGTTTGATTAACTCCCGAACAATCAAGGGTGCTTTATAGGCAGCAATGCTGGCACTCACTCCGAGTAATATCTTCTTACCTTGCAGATTCATATCTATTGGGAATAAAAAAGCCATCGTTCCACATTCGTAGGCGATGGCTTAAAAAACTCATTGGGAAAGCTTACTTTTCATCATTCATACGGACAGACAATTGATTGTCCATGACTTCTTTCATTGCAATGAAAATTGGCTTGGGAAGTACATCAAACTCACGGCTAATTGCCAATTTATCATAGTTTGGACCTTCCGCTTCATCTGTGTCCGTTTCGACATTTTCCATGCGAGCAGTCAATTGCATCTTGATTTGATCATTAATTTGACGTGCACGAATTCCCATGGCCACGATGGACTGATAAATACTGCCTTTGGCAGATTCTTTCATGCGAACTTCAACTGGATTGACGATATATGTGCTCATAATGAACTCACTTTGTGACGATGAATAGGACCGCAAATATAGCAGTTGGCTCTGTAATGACCAAACATGGCTTTATTGCTTAGGAATCTCCAAGAATACAAGACTAAATCGCTCTTTTGTTTTTATCTGAAGGATAACCACTTCGCCTTGCTTCTCTTTCAAAAGCTTTTTGATCTGTCCGGTTTTGGATATTTCTTGTTTATCGGCTTTGACGATTGCGATCCCGGAAGATAGTCCTCTTTGTCCTGCCACAGAATATGGTTCAACTTTGGAAACAAATACTCCTTTATCAACCTCAAGATCGGTTTTATTTTTCTCCGATAATGATGTGATGGTGAATCCCAAGTCTTTAAATGATACTGTACCATTACTATTGTCTTCTCCGGAACTAGTTGAGCCTGTGACACCTTCATCATTGCTTGCGATTGTGTCATCGTCTCTTTTTTTCAGAGTAACCGATTTTGTGATGGATTTTCCATCTCTCCAAATCTTCAAATTGACTTTATCACCTGCTCTTCTTTGAGCTACTAAACTTTGAAGATCATTGGAGGAATTCACCGGTTTTCCATCTAATTCAAGAATCACATCACCGGATTCAATTCCAGCTTTTTCAGCGGGACTATCTTTCAATACATCATCAACCAAAGCACCAACAACTTTATCTAACTTGAGTGATTTTGCAGATACTTCATCAACCGGACGAAGTGATATACCTATATATCCGCGATCAACTTTACCATCTTCTATAATATCAAGTGCCACAGCTTTCATGAGATTTGAAGGAATTGCAAATCCATATCCCATATATCCACCGGTTCGTGTTGCAATCGCGGAATTAATTCCTATTAAACTTCCTTTCAGATTAAAGAGTCCACCACCACTATTTCCCGGATTGATGGCCGCATCTGTTTGAATGAAATTTTCGACTGCATATCTATCACGATTGAGTCCTAAAGCACCTCTACCAATTGCACTCACAATCCCTGAAGTAACGGTTGAATTGAGTCCGAGAGGATTACCAACTGCAATCACCATTTCTCCAATGGCAACTTCATCGCTATTGCCGATATGTGCAACCGGTAGATTAGTTGCATCAACTTTAATGACGGCAAGATCAGTTAATGGATCTTTACCAATGAGCTTTGCTTTATACTCTTTCTTATCTGAAAGTATAACAGTAATTCCATCTTCTTTGGCTTCATCCACAACATGATTATTGGTTATGATATAGCCATCTGCGGAAATAATCACACCTGAACCTGCACCCTCTTGTTTGGGCATTTCTCTCTCTTCACCATTGCCGCCACCGGGCATATCCTCCGGACTTCCGAAGAAGCGGAAAAGATCTCTAAGGTCTTTATTGACAGCCTTAGATTCTGAAATGACCTTGATATTCACAACAGTTGCATTCACGGTTTTGCTCGCTGATATGAATGCATCATTGATTGCTTGAACTTGAGGACTCAATGTAATGGGTGGATTCTTTGCGCCAATATCTTTATTCGCTGCAAATACAGACCCTAAACCGCCTGTATCAAATGTTGATACCAATGCAATACCGAAGACGATTCCAATACCAATGAGCAATACTGCTGTTACAATAGGTTTTTTTGTCATAAATTTTTCTTAATCCTTGATTTACAGAAAAATGGTGGCCTAAAAACGAATGATAGAATAAAATGTTGCACTTAATATAAAAAAGAAAGGGCGATTGAGTGTAGCACCCAATCGCCCAATGTGTTGAGACTTTAGCCGATTAACGAGATACCGTAATCTGCTGCTCCGCTGTGTATGGTCCGGCTACCATCTTGATGATATAGGATCCGGATGGCATCATCTCCATTGGAATCTCTGTACTATAAACTCCCTTCTGGAATTGACCATTCGCCAAGGTCGCTATACGCTCGCCTTTCATTGAATACATCGCTATCTCTGTATTCACTGTAAAGCCCACTGAGAATTCCAAGCTCGCTCTGCCATCTACTATCGGATTCGGAGTCAATGCCTTCAAACCAAATGCCTGATTCGATGGGTCAACGCCACGATAGTTGAATGCACACGTTGGGTCTACTACCATTGGTGCTTTACCAGATATCACTGTCAAACAACCAACATTCTCACCCTTCGCTTCTACTTCAAAGTCCTTCTTACCATAATTCGGCAAATATACATTCATCGGTATGGATAGAATATCACCCGCTTTATCTATCAAGCTGGTTGCGCCTACTGCTTCAACTGTCAAGCCAATCTCGCCCTCTTTGATCAAACGTACATTTGATAAGCGATAATTCGCATTCGCATATGCACCGGTAAGCACTATCTCATTCAATACCGGGGAGAATACGCGTGGCTCATAGCTGATGGTAAGTGGCATTGCCTGTACCGCTGCTATCGCATTCGGAGCTGACTTCAACTTGATACCTACATTCGTCTTCGAACCTATCGCGATATTTGACTTACCGGATACTTCCAATTCTGTTGTATATGCTACTGCAACACCGGTGATGTCAACATACATTGTATCATCTACCGTTGGACCTACTATACCCATTTGTACAGTGCGTGAACCAGAGGCTCCCACTGGGCTGAAGGCTATCTTCACATTGCGAGTCTCATCAAGATCCAAATTCGTCGCAAGCAATGCTGCCTTGGATGTCGCATCAATCACAAATTCTGTCGCTGTCGCTGGATTGATAAAGATATTCAATACCGGAAACTTCACATTACCAATATTCTTGATGGTCGCTGTAATATCACCGCTGGAACCTACGCAGATATTATTCACACTGCCGCCCTTCGGATCAATCTTTGGATCCGGACGGAATGGATCAATACCAAAGCCTGTCCATTTTGTGATGATTGCAGGATTCGATGCATCACTCTCTACTTGTACTTCGGCCATTGCTGAACCCGGCTTCTGTGCCTGGAATTCTGCTTGGAATTCCAAATACTCACCTTTCTTCAATGTGCGTGGAAGTGCCAATGCAGCCTTATCATACTTGAAGCCTTCTGTGCCATAACTTGCATTCGATTCTGCAACTGCTCCGGCGGTTACTCCTACCAAGTCTGTAATCGTTACATCATCGGAGAAATCTGCGCCTGAACCATCAACTGTTCCAATATTGGTTACGCGGACCATCTTACGATTCGCCGGCTTCACTACACCTTGAACTATCGTTGAGTCAAAGTCATAGTCTTGGGTCTGCAATTGACCAATGATCCCTGCTCCACGAAGTGGTGGATCTGTTGGAACACTAGTACCTAAGTCTGTTTCAAAAGTGACAACCAAATTATCATTACCAATAACAGTTGGGCTGAATGCAGCTTCTACTTCTATAACTTGATTTGGTTGCAAGGTCATGCCATTGAACACATTCTTGTCAAATGCAAAGTCTGCATCCGGTGAGGAAGATGACAATATGCGAATTGGACCATTACCAATATTCTCAAGGATAATTCCTTTACTATCTACATATGGACCATTGCCAATACGCTTTCTGCCCCAGTCTGCACCACGAGCAATCAAGCCACCCTCAATGCCTTTACCTTTGAGGATGCAGATGCTATCGCTTAACAAAGCATCGCTCGAAAACAATATTGTATCGATATAATCTTTCGCATTCAGTGCACTGAATTCCACTGAAAATCTTTTGCTTTCATTGGGCTGAAGTAATAGTGGACTTTGTGGAGTAATGTTTGGCCATACATTTTTTCTAAATGCTATTGTGTCCTTTGTTTGAGAATAGCCTGTGATTGTTAGTGGTAAATCTCCTTCATTTTTAATCGAAACATATTGGCTCAATTTCGACCCTTTTCTCATTGCACCGAAATCAATATCAGAAACTGAAATTATCGGCTCTCCCACTTGTGCTCTCATAATCGCTTTTTCACTCACTATACATCCATTATCCATCAATAAAGTATCTCTGAATGATCCTTTTCCGGAATTCGCAAAACTAATTTGCAATACTGCCTTCCCTCCTACAGGTATTATCAAAGGGAATGTGGTATCTGCTATTGTAAATCCTGATTTGCCATTCTTGAGACGAATATTCTGGATGATTGCTGATGAGTTTTTTTGAAGATTTACAATGTTGATTGTTTTCCGTACCGTATCACCCTTCCTTATCTTCCCAAAATCCGTGTCTTTATTTTGAACATCTATCACAAGCGGACTATATCGAACATCAATCATTGTATCATTTCCCGCTCTATCCACAAAGATGATGCGAGCTCTTCCATTCAAGGATGGGTCAATCACATTTGCATACCAATCTGTTGTAAATGTTTCTCCTGCAATGAATTCTTTATTGTTTGAATATGAAAAAGTGTAGTTTTCACTCGAGTCCAAATCCATGTAAATGAGTGCAAGATTCGAACGAAGATTCGGATCATCCGGCTTATCT
>JALRFC010000061.1 GCA_023253875.1 Candidatus Kapaibacterium sp. | reverse complement strand
CACCTATAATATGCATATCATCTTGCGATTTGAAATTGAAAGAGATTTGATTAATGGCACGCTTGCAACGAAAGATATTCCGGAAGCGTGGAATTCGAAGATGAAAGAATACTTAGGTGTCACACCTCCCGATGATGCACTTGGTTGTTTGCAGGATGTGCATTGGTCATTTGGTGGATTTGGATATTTCCCTAGTTATACGCTTGGTAAACTTTATGCCGCTATGGAATGGAAGAAGATACAAGAAGTGATGCCGAATGTTCACTCCGATATTGCGAATGGTGAATTCTCAGGAATTTTGAATTGGCTCAGAAAGAATATTCATTCCTTTGGTAAGACTGAGACACCCGGAGAAATTATCAAATGGGTGACAGGAAAACCATTGTCTGAAGAGGAATTTGTGCATTATGCCTATGCCAAAGTATCGTCTGTGTATGGCATTCAATTGGCGTGATATGAAAATACTTGCATTGTGTACTTGCATCGTATTCTTTTGCGGATGTACAGATTCTAAACATCAACAAGATGATATTCTGCGATTCGGTTGTTTTTTGAATTCACCGGCTCATCAAAAAGAATTGGAAGCATTATTACAGGAATTTTCAAAAAAAGAGGGAATTCAGGTTGAATTGATTGGACTGAATTGGTCTGATGGCAAAACAAAATTAATATCCGCATTCAATTCCGGAACAGAGCCTGATGTATTGGAGCTTGGCTCTGATTGGGTAGCTCAATTTTCCGAGGCTGGCGTTTTATCTCCACTCACAGCAAGTGAAATTCAAGTTGAGAGATTTCCCGCTGTTTCATTAGACCCCACCAAATGGAATACTGCAATGTATGCAGTACCTTGGGTGCTCAGCACGCGCATCATGTTCGTGAATGAAGATTTGCGTACAAAAGCGGGTTTAGCAAATCAAGCACATCCACAAACAATGCAAGAATTGCTTGAGCAATCTTCCAAAATCAAAGCGATTGGAGGAGAGGGAATCTATGGGATTGGGATTGTCAGTCAAGATCTTCATCAAGTGTATAAGCGTATGCTTCCCATCATGTGGAGCAATGGCGGTGATATTTTGAATGCAAGTGGTAAGCCAACCTTGGATGATTCTCGAAATATCGAAGCATTGGAAGCATATGTGGATTTGGTACCCAATGGGATCATTGAATCCGCAAAACAATTGGATAAAATGTTCATTCAGGGAAAAATTGGCTTTTGGATTAGTGGTCCATGGTTATTAGAAAAGATTCCGAAAGAACAACCTGACTTGAAATTTGGACTTGCTTTGGTACCGGGAATGAAAGCGGAAACAGGCTTGTCCTTTACAGGTGGAGATTATCTCGCAATCAGCGCACAATCTAACAAGAGAGCACTTGCACTGAAACTGATCCAATTTCTCACTGCAGGAGAACAAACACTCCGTTTATGCAAATTGAGTATCACAGCTGGTATTCCGGCTGATACTATGGCGCAAAAAGACCCTTTTTTCACTAAAATTCAGGGATTCCCCATCTTCATCGAGCAATTGAAACGCTCAAGACTTTCAGCAGTGCATCCAAAATGGTTAGATATTGAATCTGCCTATGAATTAGCAGTTTCTCAAGCTGTTTATGGCAATTTGAGTCCTAAACAAGCCTTATCTGAGGCCCAGCAATCTGTGCAAGCCCTTATGTCTCATTGACATTCCTCGATTCTTTTACCTCTATTTTGAACCCATCATTCCAGTGCCTTGTTCATTGGCAAAAATGACATTTTCCACATTCTGTCAATTCACTCCATTATAGTTTGGTTACATGCGGTTTTTCTGCGTAATTTGTATGACGCATATTCTCGCCATAGGTGGGAATTATCAATAATGTATGACAAACAAATTTTACTCAATATAGTATGAGGATTTTCACCATGCTTTTCCGTACTCTATTATCGTCTTTTGGACTGATGTGCGCAATGACAGGCACCATGATGTCCGAGACAATCGAAAAGGGGAAACCATTTCCTCTCAAGAATGCAGAATTAAAAACAGAAGGCATTCGTTTTGCTCAACCGGCCATGAATAATGCGCTTATTTCCACAGGCATTGCTGGTAAGCCGGTAATGGCTCAAAAGAGCAATAATTTTGTAGATAAAGGCAAAAAAGTACGTTCAACGCAGACTTCAACTACCCCTTTTATGAAGACAACAAATACACTTCCCGGTATTTTATTGGGAGTGACCTATTATGATCTTCAATCAAATGGATCAATGCCTCATCGCATTTCCTATTTTGAAGAAGGAAATGACAAATCTGCACAGGTGATTTGGATGGGTGCTTCCGATATGGAGCGTTTCAATCCTCCACATCCTACTCGTGGTAGTTATTATGCCCTTGTAGACATGGCAGATCCTTTGAATCCCGAGAAGTACACAGATGTTGAGTGGAATAGAATTGAAGGCACTATTCGTTCAGGATTTCCTTCCATTGTTCAATATAAAGATGGATCTGTAGGGTCTATTGCTCACGTTATTAGTTCTGAGTCTTCTGCGTCTGCCATGCGCATTACCAAGAATACAAGTTTTGGTGATATTGCCTTTACTTCAAAGCAGATTCCCGGAGCAGACTCTTCATTGTGGGGTCATGCCACAGTTGATGGTGATGATGTGACGCATCTTGCTTTTACATCAGATACATCAAGTAAGAATTTTGGTGAACAAGTGGTGTATATGCGTTCAACAGATAAAGGGAATACATGGAGTGAGCCCAAGATCATGACAGGCCCATTATCCTCTCCACAATTACCAACCGGTCGCGGCGCAAATTCATATCAATTTGCAACAAGAGGCAGTACAGTCGCTCTTGCATATCAAGATTCCACATTCAATCTTCGTGTCATCAAGTCTGAAGACAATGGTGAAACATGGGGTCAACCAATCAATGTATTTGGTGGATCACGTCATGCGACTGCCTATATGGTAGAAGATTATGGTGATGGTACATTCCGTGCAACGACGGACACAATTCCAATTTGCGGTCCATCATTTGACATTGTGTTAAATCAAGATGGATTTATTCATGGAATGGCTTCAACAACTCCAAGCTGGAATATTGGTACAGCCCGCATGAATGATAATGGTGAAATTGAATTTATTGATGATACAACGTATGCTAGCATATATACTCGCGTTCAAGGTGTATACTTCAATGAAGAGGCAAATACTTATGGTTTGACAACAATGGCGGAAGATTGGGATGGTCAAGGAACTGTTGTGACTCGTCCATTTGGCTCCGGATTATGTCGTCATTTCAAACTAGGTGTAGATGATGCAGATAATTCATTGTATATGGTATATACAGGGATCAAGAATGGCGATGTATTTGAAACAATTCTTGCAGATGGTAATGCTGATTTCGGTTTGCAAGGACATATTTATGTTTCGAAGAGATTCAATGGTGCAGAAATGTGGGAACCTGAGATTGATCTCACACCTGTTGAATATGATTGTCAATTCCCATCTATGTATCAAAGAGTGAAAGACGGAATTGTCATGATGGCATATCAAGCTGATCGTACACCAGGTGTTAGTATTCAGAATAGTAATCAAGACGTAGAAGAGAACTTTGTGCATTTCCATGCATTCCGTCCGGCATTCGTGAGTGTGGATGAGCAAGTTGGCCAAAATTCTGAATTCATGATTGCACCAAATCCTGCAACTGATCTTGTAACTATTTCTTTTGGCAAGCAAGATCAAGCAGTTTCAGTGACAATCAGTGATGCACTCGGACAAACAGTTGCAGAAATGCCTGCTGAATTGAGCACCGAAGGATCTGTCATGCTTTCAACTTCATCATTTGCGACAGGTACATATTTCTGTACAATTCGTTCAGCAAATGGAACAGCTTCTAAGATGTTCTCAATCGTGCGATAAGATTTCAAAAGGGTTGTCTATCTTTTAGTCAACCCTTTATTATTGACATTTACATTTACTTATAACTATTCATCATCCGAGTCATCTCGGTTTTTCGGAGATACTATGAAACTAAGGCTCCTGGCATTATTTCTATGTATGCTTACCGCTCCATTGAGTGCAATTGCCGGTCTTTATGGCACACTTAGTGGGAAAGTGACAGATGATAAAGGCAAGCCGGTTGTTGGTGCCACAGTTCGTGTGCAAGGAACAACTCGCGGCGCATTTGTCAAAGCTGACGGCAAGTATATTGTCGTAAACATTCCGGCAGGTACATATACTGTAGTCTTTAAAGCAGTAAACTTTAAAGATTTCAAGGCAACAGTCAGCATATCTGCTGACCAAACAACAGAGTTGAATGCTCGTATGCAAGAAGCAACTGTGACATCAAATGCAGTTGTTGTTGATGCAAAGAAAGAGCAGAACATGGTGAGCAAAACACAAATTGGTTCTTTGCGCAGTAATCAGGGTGAAGACAATATTCGTGTGGCTCGTGAAACAGTACAGGGCATCGTGGCTTTGAATGCCGGTGTTCAAGGTTCAGGAAATGGCTTCCAGATTCGTGGTTCCAGAGCGAATGAAACACAAATTCGTGTAGATGGTTTGGAAGTTTCCGACCGCTTCAGCGGTGGTTTCGGTTCAAGTGGAACAACATATTCACCGACAGTATCAAACTTTGCTGTTGAAGAAGTGCAGGTTTTGACCGGTGGTTTTTCTGCAGAGTACGGAAATGTGATTGGTGGATTTGTAAATACTGTTGTGAAGACAGGTCGTACAGATCGCTATGAAGGATATCTTCGTTGGAGAAGAGATCTGCCAGCATTGTATGGTTCAGCAGGTAATGGCGTGAAATTGATGAACAAAGATGAAAATGGTTTTGATATTGGGCTTGGTGGTCCATTGCAAGTACTAGAAAATGCCACATTCTTCTTGGCAGGTCGTTATTCACGAGAAATTTATGGTGGTGCTTCACTCGGTGTGATTGATCCTGCCGGAAATAATCTTGGACAGCTTCCTAATTCAGAAACATGGGTTCGCAATTTGACAGGTCGTATGAAATTTAATTTCAGTGATCTCAGTGTGACACTTGGTGGTCAGATTGGTTTGACAAGTCGTGAGCGTATGGGCTGGGGTTGGCTTTATGCAGATGATTTCGGTGTGAAGAATCAAAAAGTTGATTTGAATACAGGAAAACTCTCCGGTGGAGATACAATCTTTGTTCCGGAATATGCGGCAAAATTGGCGGCTGTAAATAATATTGTGAACAATGCTTTCATTCGTATCAATCAAACATTGTCTTCGAATAGCTTCTTCGAATTTACAGTTTCATCGAATTCAAATAATAATGAAGTAGCCAAACGTAGCAGCTTTGATGATCCCGGTATTTTTGGTACAATCGAAGTATATAAACCACAGGATTTATATCAACCACGTACAAATACGAAATCAGAATTCCCTTCAGAATTGGTTGATAATTCCGATGGAGCAATTGATTGGTTCCAAAGTGCTCCACGCACACAGCGTACAGCTGATGGATATTTGTTCCTTGATATCTATCAGAGAAATCCTTTGACAGGATATATCGAGGATAATTCAAGTTCATCCAGCACCGATAATCCTTATGGCCTGCAAGGTTTCTTCATCAAGCATGGTAATGAGCGCGCATTCGAATTTAGAAGTCAAAACTTCTTACAATTCGATGGTTTCTATAATGCCAATATTGATGCAGGTGATATTACTCACAATTTCAAGGCAGGTTTCGAGGTTCGTTCATATGAGCTTCGTCGTCACAATAATAGTTTGCCATGGGATGGAAATCCATTCTTTGATATTTACACTGATGAATACGGTGGAAACATTTATAGCAAAAATGCTATTAATCCAACTTTAGTAAATGAGCGTACAAGCAAGGCGATGAAGCCACTTGAAGCATCTGCTTATGTACAAGATCAGCTTAAGTATAAAGGCATCATCATCAATGCAGGTTTGCGCTTTGACATGACAAATCCAAATGCGATTTATAGAGCCAAAGTATCTAATGTTTGGCTTCCTATTTCATCAACAGAAGGATTTGAAGAAGCAACAGTCAAATATCAAATCAGTCCTCGTTTGGCCATCACCTATCCTGTGACAGATCGCTCGATCTTCACATTGGCATATGGCGTATACTTCCAAATGCCAAACTTCAGTTATATGTATGATGGTTTCAATACCGATCGTCTTCGTGGCAATACCATTGTTGGTAATCCAAATATGGAAGCACAAAGAACAAATGCTTATCAAGTGTCATATAATCTTCAGCTCAGCGATGATTTTGCATTTGATATGACAGCATATTACAAAGACATTTACAATCAGGTTGGTATTCGCAATTTCCGTGTTGTTCCTGACAATTATCAAGAATATGCGGTTGCTGAATATGGATCTGCTCGTGGTATTGAATTTACTCTTCGCAAGCGTCCGACAAATCATATCGGATTCAATATCAACTATACCCTTGCATCTGTAGCAGGTACGTCTTCAAGTCCTGAATCCAATTATGCATTGCAACCTGATCCATATACTGGTCAGGTAACATTCCCACTTTCAGAATTCCCATTCAATTCCGATCGTCGTCATACAATCAATGCAATCGTTGATTTTGTATGGGGAAGAGAAGAAGGTATTGAGATTGCAGGCATGCGTCCTATGGAAAACATGACAATCAGCTTTACCAATCGCTTCTTATCCGGTACTCCATACACACGTCAAGATCGTCGTGGTAATCCTATTGGTGAATTCAATGCTGAGCGTCAGCCATCATTTTTCTCAACTGATTTACGTTTAACAAAAGCATTCATGCTGCAAGATTGGTTTGGCGAATCCATGGGCAGAACATCATTGCAAATCTTTGCCGATGTCTTCAATCTGTTCAATCGCACAGAAGTTGTTGGTGTATTCGCAAGAACACAAGATCCTGATAATGATGGTGATGTTCTTGATAGAATGCTTGGTGACTTTAGTCCGATTGTTTGGTATCGTGAAGCAAGTCTTGCAAATCCTTCCACATTCCAGCCAACACAATATGATCTTTATGGTGAGCGCTTATACAATGAGAACTCAGATTTTAATAAAGATGGTCTTGTGACTCAAGAAGAGAAATATCAGGCTTATAAAAATTATGTGAAGGACCGTGTCGCATTCCGTGGAAATTATCAAACTCCACGTTCTGCATTCTTCGGCGTCATGATTAACTTTTAATCTCAACAATTGAATGCACAAAGGTGTATATATGTTATCTACAATAAAGAAATTTTCCATACTGATTCTCTCGGTGCTAATCACCGGAGGAATTTCCTTCGCAAAAACGAAGGACGGATCAGTACCGGGCAAGGGAGGAGATCAAACTCTGCGTGCTGTCTCAGGTACATATGATTTGCAGAGAAACAGAGTGAGTAGAATTGAATTTCTCTCAACAAATTATGGTATCATCGGTTTGGATGTTGCCAATAATGTCGGTGGAGGTAAGTGGCCACGCGGATCCAATAATCAATATATCTTTGGTGGTGGCATTTGGTTTGCCGCCAAGAAATTGAATCCAATTGGTGATACAGTGAAATTGTGTGCAATTTCCTATAATCCTAATTCTGGTTCATCTTGGATGGTGCCAGGCCGCATTGATGATCAAGATTTGGTCAATGATGGTAGCCGTGAAAAATATCGTGTCTATTTCTCATCTGATTATCGTCGTTCCGACGGATCTCCAGTAAAGCCAACTGATGGAACTTCACCTTGGCCAATCTGGGATGTGAGTTCAAATCCTAATGATGAATTGCGTAAAGATCGATATTTCGGTGGCTATGTGGATGCCGTTGGTAGCAGAACATTGGATGCATATCCAAGAGGACCTGCCTTCATTTCCGGCGAAGATATTTTCGCTACCTTTAAAGACACAGACTTAAATCGTTATGAAGGTGGTGTTGGACGTCGTCGCAGTGAAGGTTATCCAATGCGTCTTCAATATGAACAAATGATTTATTCATGGGGCTTTGGTGATTATCGTGATTTCTTGTTCATTAAGTATGCGATGATCAATAAATCAAAAGATACCCTTCGTGAATGCTGGCTTGCTCCTGCATTTGACATGGACATAGGTATTGCAGGTTCATCAGCAAACTATGCTGCAAATGACAGAACACGCTTTTATGATGAAGAAGATTCATTGAATCTTGCTGTTCAGTGGTCACAAGGAAATCAAGGCGAAGCAGGAAAAGGTTTCGGTTATATTGGATTTGACTTCTTGGAAAGTCCGGCAACATATCCAGCTCTTGTTCCTGTTGATACAGTACCTGATCAAAATGGACAAGATTCAGTGGTATTCAGACTTATTGGTACTAGTCCAGATTCAGCAGGTTTCTTGAGATCTGATAAAAAAGTATATCAAAACAAAGAGCAATTGGGTTTGAAGACATTCCGTAATTGGGTTATCACTGATGATCCAAAAGAGAATGATCAGCGTTATGACTTCATGGCACTTGGTATCAAAGATGGTGATACACCTGCCGGTGATAAGCGTTTCTTGATGGCTACAGGTCCATTCTCCCTTCGTCCCGGTGACACAGCAAGAACAGTAGTTGGTCTTATCATGGCAAATACAC
>JALRFC010000060.1 GCA_023253875.1 Candidatus Kapaibacterium sp. | reverse complement strand
CGGGCAATCCTGCCTCTTTTAGCATTGATGCCGTTCCGCCCGTGGAGATCAATTGTATGCCAAGACCATGAAGTTCTTTGGCAAATTCGAGAATGCCTGTTTTATCTGAAACACTGATTAATGCAGTCTGGATTCTATGCAAATCGGAATTCATGAGCGAAATAAAATATGAATGATGGGAAAATTACGAAATCGTTGCTATATCCTTGAATATCATGAGCTTTTGCGTAGTCTGGCGCAGTAGAAACCATCGAAGCCATCTCGTGCAGGACACCATCTTCGGCTTTCTTCGAGTGTCCATTCTTTGCCTTTCTCGGATTGCAAGAAATGCTGAATCCGATCTTCGCCTTCGGAGGGAAGTATGCTACATGAGGCATAGACCAAACATCCACCGGGTTTTACCATGGAGCTATAGGAAGATAGAAGTTCATCTTGTATGGACATCAATTCATCAATGGATGCATTGGACTTTTTCATGAGGGTATCAGGATTTCTGCGGAGCACTCCAGTACCCGAGCAAGGTGCATCAATCAATACAGCATCTGCCGAGGCCTTTAGTTTTTTGATGTCTTTGGATGTTTCGATGAGTCTTGTCTCAATATTCCAAGCTCCCGCTCTTCTTGTTCGCCTTTTGAGTTCATCCAATTTATACTGATGAATATCCATAGCGATGAGTCTGCCCTTATTCTCCATCAATGCCGCGATATGCAATGTCTTTCCGCCTTCTCCGGCACATGCATCAATAACACGGAATTGTGGAGTGACTTTCAGCATCGGCGCAATCATCTGTGAAGCAATGTCCTGCATTTCAAACATTCCTTTTTTGAATGCCTCGCTTGCAAAGATTTTATCGGGTGATGAAATTTCGACTCCGGTATCATTCACCGGAATGACAATGCCTTTGATATACTGTTTTGAGAGTGATTCAATCAATTCTTCACGCGTACACTTGAGTGTATTTGTACGAATAAATGTTCGTGGCTCGGTGATTTGCGACATTGCTATATCATGCCAGAGATCATGACCCAATTCTCTTTCACATCGCTCATTGAACCAATCGGGAAAGAATGCAAAAATGCCTTTATGTTCCAATGTCTTTTCGCATGCATCAAGCAATGCATCAATTTCTTCAGGAATATACCGTATGCGTAATTCATCAGGAATGACGCCACCGGCAAGCGTGAACCAGAGTCCAACAATATGAATCGGCTTGGGTTCTCTTTGCCATGGAGCTGAACGAAGTATTTCCCATGAACGAAGCAATGCATAAGCGGATTCAACAATCAATGTTCTTTGTTCGGAAGAATATCGATGTGCTCTTAATACTTCGCGAATGGAGGTATCGGGTCTTTGCTCCGCAATGAGTATTCCATGCATGATGTCTTTCAAGGCACGGATCAATACATAGACATCTTCAGTTTCGATTCGGGGAAGTTGCAGTGGATTGCGCATGGACATTAGACAGACTCCGGATGAAAATTGCCTGCATCTGCTGAATTCCATTCTTTACCGAATGATCTACCGGATAATGTCAATGCGGCCGCCGCGATAGATGGAAGTGCATCGGAAAATGCGCATACATATGCATCGGCATGGACTGATGAATGTAGATATGGACTTCCTAATAAGAAGGCGATGGTTTTCTTCTCTTTCGTGAGTATTTCAATTGCTTGTGCTATTTCGGGATTGATACCGATTGTTCCTTTATAGGATTGCGGTTTCATGAGAAGTCCAAGAATCACGGTATCCACATCTTTGATTGTTTCAGCAAATTCCTCTGCTTCTTCTTTTGTGATGTCTTTATTGATAAAACCCAAATCGCATTCTTGTTCGAGCGATTGTGCCATCACGCGAAAGAGTGATATGCCTTTTGCGAGTGTTTCTTCGGAATCATCTCCCAAGACTGCAAATGCAGCAAAGGATGCTGTTTCGGGTATTGGCAATAAAGATTTTGGATCATGCACACGTAATCCTTTCTTTGCCATATCAAGAGCATGCATTGCATGTTCTTCCATCACTGTAGAGTCAAGAGGTGGATGCAATTGTGGTTTCTCACGTAAACCACACCATTCTTTCTCTGCAAATATGCGCTTGACATTATCGATGAGAACTGCTCTGAATTCGGGATGTGTATTCACATATTCAATCACACCATTCAATGCCTCAATTGCATTATCGGGTACAAGAGCGATCGTCGCGCCGGCTTGCAAACAAGCAATGGTTGCTTCAGCGGATGAATATGTTTTGCTGATTGCATGCATATCGAGTGCATCTGTCACGATGATGCCGGTATAGTTCCACTCTTCTCGCAGAAGATCATGCATGATTATGCGTGACAGCGAAGCAGGAACACCTGATGCATCAAGCACAGGAATGGCGAGATGTCCAATCATGATGGATCTCACACCTGCATCGATTGCAGTCTTGAATGGGAGGAATTCGCGTGATTTCAATTCTTCAAGTGAGCAGTCTATGAGTGGTAATGCTGAATGTGAATCAGTAGAAGTATTACCATGTCCCGGAAAATGTTTTGCACAAGCCATTACTCCGGCAGATTGAGTGCCATGAATAAATGCTGTGATATGCGCTTCCGCCTGTTCCGGGGATTCAGCAAATGCTCGAATATTGATGATGGGATTATTCGTATCGGTATTGATATCGCAAACAGGTGCAAAATTCCAATATACTCCGATGGTTTTAGCCTCTTTCGCAATATATCCTGCGGCTCTTTTAGTTGCATCCGGATCATGTGCTTGCATCATGCTCATTGCATGTGGCATGTCTGTTCCGCCTTCGAGTCGCATTGGAAGACCATGCTCATAATCTGCTGAAAACAATAATGGAATCTCAGACTTCAATTGTAATTGATGTAAAAGCAATGCAGTTGGATCGGCTTCTCCCTGAAATACACAAAATCCTCCTATGCCTCGCTGAATGAGCTCGGAAATTTCTTTCTGTAATTCTGGATTTACGGCATAGTCTCTCGGAACAAGTCGTGGCATGATGCATTGCGCGGCCAATAGTTCATTTGAGAGTGATTCTGGATTCGGAAGCATAGGATTTCAATGAAGAATAAAGGCAAAGATACGCAATTGAGAATGGCGAGAGAATCAGGAATGTGCCATGACGGATTGGGCAGCGAATTGACCCGACAATATCACGAGTGGAATGCCACCTCCGGGATGTGCGCTCCCACCGCAATGATGAAGATTTTGAACATGAGGATCGGTATTCGTGGGACGCAGAAATGCACTGAACATGGAGTTCGAGGAAGATCCATAGAGTGAACCACCGGTGGCATGAAATTCAGTGGAAAAATCATCAGGAGTGATGATAAATGGTTCCTCGGCGATATAGGATTGCATGCCTGGCAGGAAACGCTCAATCATTGTCAATATGGAATGTTTATACCGCGCTGTCTTTTCTTCATTCCATTCTGTTGTACCCGAAGTCGGGGGCGTATTCACGAGGACAAACCAGTTTTCCTTGTCATTAGACATTTGCGAAGCATCTGATTTACCCGATACGCTGATATACACTGTCATTTCTTCGGGAGAATCTTTGTCTTTGAAGATGGACTTGAATTCCTGCTCATATGCATCGGAAAAGAATACAGTGTGATGCGACATGTCAAATGGGTTTGTATGCATCGGGATGAGCATCACAAAACCGGAAGTTGAGAGCTCTGGTTTTTGTTCTTTGGTCTTGCGAAGTAAGTCATGTCGTGCATGATACACATCCGCATTGGAAATCACATGTTTGGCTTCATGAACATGTCCATCATGGGTTTGTACGCCTTTGACACGCTTTTTCTCAGTGATGATTTCTTTGACATCGGCATTGAATATAAAGTTTACGCCCAATTCAATGCATCGTTTGTGAAATGCTTCGGCGATTGCATAGATTCCACCTTTTGGATACCATCCACCATATTCGAATTCAATGAATGGAATCACCATCAGTGTTGCGGGAGCAAGATAGGGTGATGATCCATTATAGGTTGCAAAGCGATCAAAGAGTTGAATCAATTTCGGATTGGTAAAATACTCTGCATTGAATGTGTGAAATTTGCTGGAGAATTTCAGTGATGGAAGTGCGGGCAAAAGCGGGAGATTTTTGCGTTTGAAAAATTCCTTGAATCCATCGAAAGGATTGAAGAGGAAGACATCTTTTGTAGCATGGTATACCTTGCCCGCATGAGCGAGATATGCATTCATTTCCTTCATACTTGTTCTACCGAATGCTTTCTCGGTTTCTTCATTGCGCTTGAGGGGATTTGCATGACAATCATAGCGCTTGCCATCGAGCCAGCGATACTGACAAATGGGGTCGATCGGGAGCAATGTCAGATAATCTTCAAGTACAGCACCTGTTTGTGCAAATGCATCACGCAAAATGAAGGGCATGGTGATGAGCGAAGGACCTGCATCGAAGAGACAATCGCCATGAGATACTCTGCGCATTTTGCCACCAGGTTCCGAGCGTTTTTCAAGGATGGTCACGGAATATCCTTTGGAGGCCAATTGCATTCCGGCATTCATACCGCCGATTCCTGAACCGATGATGATGACATCATTCTTCATCAAGATTGATCCTTTTACTACGAGTTTTTTTTCTTTCGCCCGTGATATGTTTGGACTGCAATCTATCCTCTTTTGAGACTCTTGTCGGCTTGGTAGCTTTCCTTTCCTTTGGGACAATCAATGCCTTTTTGATAAATGCTTTCAATTGTTTGATTGCCAATTCCTTATTCTCATATTGACTTGCACCGCGCTGTTCGGTGATCATCACAAGACCATCTTTATTCAATTTGATATCAGGAAAAGCCATCAGACGGAAGCGTACCGATGCCGGTAAATCTTCATGCAAGAAGATATTATAGATGAGTCGAACTTTGGTTTCCACTTTATTGACATTCTGACCTCCCGGACCCGATGATCGAACAGTTTTGAATGTCAAGGTTTCTTCGGGGATGCTATACTGATCATTGATACGCAATAATTTTTTGTCCATGATCAAATTCCTTTTTTCTTCGAATCTGTATGTAAAAAACCAAAAAAGCTACCGCAGATTCCACCCATGATATGCGCAAATTGAGAAATGGTATCTGGTTTGAGTGAGGCTAAAAATTCTTTGCCTAAAAACAATGCAACGATGATGATGAAAGTGAGCGGAACATGTCCGCTTTTGATATTCGCAAATGAACTCAGCAGGATGAGCATGAAGACGATTCCACTTGCACCGAGAAGTCCGGTACTCATAAAAAACACGGAAATAATACCTGTAATGAGAGCAGTGATGACAATCATTATGAGCATTGTTTTTGAACCATATTTCTCTTCGAGCAATGGACCAATCAACAAAATGAGAGTAAGATTACCGAATAGATGTTCCCAAGAAACATGTCCGAGCACATGTGTGAATATCCGTAGATAACTCAGCGGATTCATCAAACCTGAAGGCCATGCCGTGAAGAGCAAGGAAGTACTTGTACCTGCTGTGATCACGGACAACATCATCACGGCAAAAGCCATGAGTGAGAAGGTGAGAATGACCGGTGAATTATAATGAATCTTCATATCAAGGAGCTTCCACTTCGAGAATATTTCCCAGCTTGTCTATCTTGCCCCATTGAGCTCTCTGAAAATCATATCGTTCATCATCAATGTCAATGTCTGATTGTGTGGAGTCGAGATTCACGCGCATTGTTCCATTCTGAAAAAATCCATAATCGAAACCACAGCATCCTTCATCAATGGCACCGAAAGATCTCGCGATTGCTCTTTCACCTTTGGCATTGATGAACATGACTAGTCCTTTCTTTCGTACTGCAGCGAGTCCTTCACTGAATCTATGTGCTTGATCGAATTGAGGAGGAATAACCCATTTGCCGGTATGATCAATATACCCGAAGGAATATTTGTCATGCGCTACGCATAATCCATCATGAAATTCGGGAAAATAATAGGTGGCTGCTCCCCCAAGCGTTCCTTCAATGATTCTATCAAAGACTTTTCTGCCATTCTTATCAATGAACAGATAATATGTATTTGTAGAATCAATCACGGCGCAGACACCTTCTGAAAATCGGGGTCTTGCTCCACCATCACCGCCATAGATTGCGGGGATGCGTATATTCCCTTTTCGATCAATGAATCCGATGAGATCATTCTTTCTAAATGAATACATGCCCTCACCGGCAAACCACAAATCAGGATGGGAATATGGGAGTATGATGGTGCCGGTAGAATCTATGATGCCGCACATTTCATTTGAATCACAAATGATTGCAAAGCCATCTTCGAATTCAGAGGCATAATCAAATTGATCCACAAATGCTTGTTCTCCGGAAGGAAGGACATAGACATAATGCTCACCATCTATGAGTGTTGGTTTCAATTCAGAAGAAGGATATCCTTTCTTTTGAATACCGCAAGCAAGGAGTGATGCAAGAAGCATCATGATCATGCCGATTGATTTCATGTTCATCCCCGAAAATGTCTACACATATGAATCCATCACAATGGAATATTGCCATGTTTTTTCCAAGGATTTGCATCTTCCTTGGTTTCTAATAATTCGAGTGCACGAATGAGTTTCATGCGAGTTTCAGAAGGTTTGATCACATCATCAATATATCCTCTTTCGGCAGCGGCATACGGATTACAAAATTGCTCATTATATGCGGCTTCGAGTTCTGCGGCTTTGGCAACTTTGTCTTCCGCATGTTCGATTTCTTTTTTGAATAAAATCTCAACCGCACCTTTTGCACCCATCACGGCGATTTCAGCGGTAGGCCATGCAACATTATAATCACCGCGAATATGCTTGGAATTCATCACATCATAAGCTCCACCATAGGCCTTTCGAGTGATGACAGTAACTTTCGGAACAGTTGCCTCGCAGAATGCATAGAGCAATTTTGCGCCATGTCTGATAATGCCCCGCCATTCTTGATCTGTTCCGGGGAGAAATCCGGGGACATCTTCAAAGACCACGAGTGGAATATTGAAGCAATCGCAGAAGCGCACGAATCTTGCTCCTTTCGATGAACTATTGATATCCAAAACGCCGGCCATGGAAGCAGGTTGATTGGCAACGATTCCCACGGGACGACCATTCATCGTTGCAAAACCAACCACGATATTCTCGGCAAAGTCTGCGTGAATTTCAAAGAATTGGGATTCATCGACTACAGTTTTGATCACATCTTTGATATCATATGGTTGATTCGGATTTGCAGGGATGATGGTATCGAGTCTAGTGCAAATTCTATCGGGCAGATCAACTGTTGGAATATGTGGTAAAGTCGCAGTATTACTTGAGGGCAAATAGCGCATGAGATCACGAACGCGTGTGAGCGTATCGACTTCATCTTCGCAGGCAACATGTGCCACGCCGGATTTGGAGGCATGTGTTTCGGCTCCACCGAGTTCTTCAAAAGTCACTTCTTCATGGGTCACCGTTTTCACCACATTGGGTCCGGTGACAAACATATATGAACTACCTTTTGACATGAATACGAAGTCTGTGATGGCTGGAGAATACACTGCACCACCGGCGCATGGACCGAGAATCACGCTGATTTGTGGAATCACTCCGCTGGCCAAAGTATTGCGTAGGAAGATATCAGCATATCCACCAAGAGAAACCACACCTTCTTGGATGCGTGCGCCACCTGAATCATTGATTCCAATGACAGGTGCACCGATTTTCATGGCGAGATCCATGATTTTACAGATTTTTTCGGCATGCGTTTCGGAGAGTGAACCACCGAAAACAGTGAAATCTTGAGAGAAAACGCAGACTATACGGCCATGAATGCGACCCGTCCCGGTGATCACGCCATCGCCGAGAGGTCTTTGTTTTTCGAGTCCGAAATTCGTGGAACGATGTCTGACAAACATGTCAATTTCTTCAAAAGAATCCGGATCGAGCAAAAGATCGAGTCTCTCACGAGCCGTCAATTTTCCTTTTGTATGTCTATCCGCGATTTTTTGCTCTCCGCCACCCAGCATGGCCTCTTTGCGGAGTTCATCAAGTAACTGAAATTTGTCTGACATTATTAGTTTTCCATAGTGATATTCAGGGCTGCAATATGCGAAATTGGAGGGAGACCCTCCAGAATTCTCAGTTCAATTTTCTTGTATTGATATTCATGGCGTGATTTTTGTAGGAATAATCACCTCAGTATCCGTGAATATGACATGTCCATGAACTATCAAGTAGCACTCAGACATTTCCTTTCGGCATGTGAATTGCAGAAGGGATATTCTCCGCATACGATTGAAACATATCAATGCGCCTTGCTTGAATTTCAGGACTATTTCCTTGCTGAATATGGCGTAATTCCTGAAATAAATGCCATAGAGCCGGCGGATATACGACCATTTCTAGGCTATCTGCATGATCGCGGTTTGGCCAAAAAATCACTGAGAGTGAAAATCTCGGCGGTAAAATCTTTCTTCAAATTCGCTTATCGGCAATCGTGGATCGATCGCAATCCCGCAGCGATTGTATCCACGCCGAAAGCGGAGAAGAAATTACCATCTTTTTTACAGCCCGGTGAAATTGAATTGCTCATGAATTCCTTTGAACCGACTACACCCGCCGGCGCAAGAAATATAGCCATGGCGGAATTACTCTATAGCTCCGGATTGCGCGTGAGTGAATTGATTCAGCTTCCAATGCTGAATATTGACTTATCAGCCGGAACCGTGCGTGTGATGGGCAAAGGCAAGAAAGAACGCATAGTGCCGATTGGACAAAAAGCCAAAGAAGCAATGGAACG
>JALRFC010000005.1 GCA_023253875.1 Candidatus Kapaibacterium sp. | reverse complement strand
GAGCAGATTTGGTTGGTAAAGTTGAAGCCGGTATTCCTGAAGATGATCCACGCAATCCTGCAGTTATTGCAGACAATGTTGGTGATAATGTTGGTGATATTGCCGGAATGGGTGCCGATCTTTTTGGCTCTGTTGCAGAATCAACATGCGCCGCGATGGTGATTGGAGCTGCTTCCTTTGCAATGCTTGAAGGCGAAGCAAAAACATCTGCTTTGTTATTTCCGCTCTTCGTTAGCGGTGTAGGCATTGTCGCAAGCTTGGTTTCTCTCTTCTTCATCAATCCAAAATCCGAGGAAAAGGTTGAATCATCATTAAAGAATGCATTGATCATTTCAACCATTCTCATGCTCATCGCATTATATCCTTTCACAATGAATATGTTGCCTGGTGAATTCATGCTTGGCAATCGTATGCATACCAATATGGGCGTATTTATTACACTCGCAGCAGGTTTGATTTCAGGACTTGCTATTGGTTTGATCACAGAATACTATACATCTCACCGCTATGCTCCTGTTCGTGAAGTTGCTGATGCATCACAAACCGGTGCGGCTACCAATATCATATATGGTTTGTCTTTGGGGTATAATTCATCTGTGCTTCCAATGCTTATCATGGCGATTACCGTAGTGATTGGATTCTCTTTTGCAGGAATGTATGGCATCGCCATGGCTGCTATCGGTATGCTTGGTACCATTGCAGTTGGTCTTACCATCGATGCATATGGTCCTGTTTCAGATAATGCAGGTGGTATTGCTGAAATGGCTGAAATGGGTAAAGATATCCGTAAGCGTACAGATGCACTTGATGCAGCAGGAAATACAACAGCAGCCATCGGAAAAGGATTTGCGATTGGTTCCGCTGCTTTGACTTCACTCGCACTAACTGCAGCATTCTTGACCAGAGCTGAATTACCAAATATCAATATGCTTGATCCTATAGTAATGGCCGGTTTATTCGTTGGTGCATCTCTTCCATTTGCATTCTCAGCGATGACAATGCGTTCGGTAGGAAAGGCCGCATTCAGCATGATTGAAGAAGTGAGAAGACAGTTCCGTACAATTCCCGGATTGCTTGAAGGGAAAGCAAGAGCAGATTATAGTACATGCGTAGATATTTCTACCAAAGCTTCATTGCGTGAAATGATTGCACCGGGCTTATTGGTTATTCTTACGCCGCTACTTTCAGGTTGGCTCTTTGGTGTGCATATGGTCGCCGGACTCTTGATTGGTGCATTGATCACCGGTGTCATGATGGCGATTTCAATGGCAAATTCCGGCGGTGCTTGGGATAATGCCAAGAAATATATTGAAACAGGACAATTGGGTGGTAAAGGTTCGGATACCCATAAAGCAGCTGTTGTAGGCGATACTGTTGGTGATCCATTTAAAGATACTTCAGGCCCATCCTTGAATATTCTCATCAAATTGATGGCAATCATTTCATTGGTATTTGTACCGTTCTTTGTAGAAAAAGGCGGCATTTTGCTCAATATGTTTGGCTTGGGTCAACATTGATGCAATAATGTTCACTGCAAATCGTATATCGCCGCCCTCAAAGTTCAATGCTTTGTCGGCGGCTTTTTTATTCATGCATGAATTCCCCCATGTCATGAACATTATTGCATCAATCTTGGGACCGACGCAATTTCATCATTCGGGGATGTTTTATTCACAAACATAGAGAGAGTATTCTATGGATTTTACCCTTCTACTTTTAGTGCTTCTTTGTTTTATGGGAGCATATACCATTTGGTCTTCACAGAGAACTTCAAAAGATCAACAGTCAGGAGAAAGTACTGACAAACTCATCAAACTCGATGCGGATATTTCGCGAATGGACCCACTTATTCGTGAAGAATTTGGAAGAAATCGCGAAGAGAGTCAAAGAGCACTTCGTGAATCGAGAGAGGAACAACAAATGGTGCTCTTGAATTTTGAACGAAGATTGTCTGAGAGTATTCGAGAATTGAATGAATTACAAAGGCAGAAATTTGAAGACTTGATCCTCAAGCAAGAACATATCCGTAAGAATGCAGATGATAAGTTGTCTGAGATTCGTAGCACAATGGAAGACAAGTTGAAGAATTTGCAGGATGACAATGCAAAACAATTGGATGAAATGCGTAAAACGGTTGATGAAAAATTGCAGGAAGGACTCGAACAACGATTTAATCAATCATTCAAATTGATCAGTGACAGACTTGAACAAGTGCATAAAGGACTTGGCGAGATGCAAGGACTGGCCAATGGAGTTGGCGATTTGAAAAAGGTTCTCAGCAATGTGAAAACAAGAGGCATCGTTGGTGAAATTCAATTACGTAATCTTTTAGAAGAATTTCTAACGAGAGATCAATATGAAGAAAATGTGATTGTCAAACAGGGTACACAAGAAAGAGTTGAATTCGTAGTGAAGTTGCCAAACAAGCAACAAGGTGGTGAAGACATACTTGTGCCTATTGATTCCAAATTTCCCATTGAAGTCTATGAGCGCTTGATTGATGCATATAATGCTGTCGGCACAATTCCTCAAAAAGAAATTGAAGCTGCGAGAAAGGCATTTGCAGATGTCGTAAAGGAAAATGCAAAAACCATTGCATCGAAATATATCAATCCTCCTGTGACCACTGATTTTGCAGTGATGTTTGTTCCTACTGAAGGTTTATATGCTGAAATTCTACATTTGCCAGGACTATTTGAATTCTTGAGAAAGGAGTATCAAATCATCATAGTAGGACCAACAAATCTTGTTGCTTATCTAAGCAGTTTACAAATGGGATTCAGAACATTGGCGATTGAACAAAGATCAAGCGAAGTATGGAAATTGCTCGGTGCAGTGAAATCTGAATTTGGAAAATTCGGTACTGTTCTCGAAGCTACGAAACGCAAATTGGAATTGGCTGCTAGTGAGATTGACAAAGCCGGCGTTCGGACTAGGGCAATTGAGAAGAAATTGCGAGATGTACAGGAACTCCCTTCAGGTCAAAGTAATGATCTCCTACATTTGCCTGCCTTTGGAGAATTGGATGAAATAGACAGCGACTCATAAGAAGATTCGGAAGAGCAAGGATGATTGGCTCTGAAATAGGATGGCGGGACATTGGTCTCGCCATTGTTTTTCAGCCTGATTATTCTATTAATCTGCGTAATTTGCCAACCCTAAAAAAGTACAGAGTTCATGGAACAGCAACATATCATCATACAAAGAGCGAAAACGCTCGATATCTTGCATTCTTCAGCCGATAGATTGAAGAAGAAGCAGGGTTCTGTGATATTTCTTTCCGGTGAAACAGGATTTGGCAAAACCACCCTCTTGAGAGTCTTTGAACAAGCCTCTCAAAAGCAAGACAAAGCGCTTGTTTCCATGGCAGCATGTCAGGCACCTGTTGGTACAATGCAGGTGGGTATGTTGCAACCGCTTGGACCATTTTTACGATTGATTGAAGAATTAAAGTCTTCTGAATCGGTAATGACGCCAAAAAAGAAATTGGCGATCAATATCGGAATGACATTGCTTACATCGGTGCCGTATTTTGGTGATTTGGTGGATGCGGTCAAAGAAATCAATCGTGATGTTCAATTATACAAAAATGAGAAAGAGAAAACAGAAGGTAAAAAAGAGGAGCAAGAGAAAAAGGATTTATACCTAGAATTTTTTAAAACATTGACTGAATGGTCTGGCAAGAGTCCTCTCATTCTCATCCTTGATGATATGCACTGGTGTGATGCTGAGTCTGCATTGCTCATTGAAAAGTTGGTAGAGAATATAAATACACTGCCTATACTTCTTGTTATAGCTTATCGTAGAAGCATCGCCGAAGAAACATTGTCACCTCTCCTCAGTGTATTACGCACTGTGAAAGATAATGGAGCATCCTACCGTTTTTGTGAAGTGGAAGCATTCTCAACATCAGAGGTTCATGAATTATGTGTGAGAATTCTCCCTCAATACACAGGCAATGCAGCATTTGAATCTAGTCTCTATGATAAAACATCAGGCATTCCGAGTGTGGTCACAGAGTATGTCAGATATTTTGCAAAAGTCACGCCTTTCAAAGAAGATGGATCAGTCAAAGAGGAATTTACTCGTGGAGATCTTCTCCCATCTAGTGTTCATGCTGCCTTTTCTAAATTGATTGAAAATCTCAATGAAGAAGAAATCATGCTTCTTTCTTTATGCGCAGCGGAAGGTGTAGAGAGTAGTGCATTTATCATATCCAAATTACTCAACACGGATATTGTCACTGCGATTCGAAGAATAAAAAGAGTGCAAGCGAAGACAGGTGTCTTAAGAAGTCTTGGACCACATGAACGGTATGGAATAAAAACAACGCTTTTTGAATTTACTCAAACATTTTATCGTGAGTATTTTGAGAAATCGCTTGAGTTTGAAGAGAAAACTGCAATACATAGTCAGATGATGCATGTATTACAAGAACAAGCAGAAGGACTTGATGAAGTCCAAAGATCTAAAATTACACCATATATAGTTGCACATGCAAATGGTGCTGGTGAAAAAGAGGTGGTTCAACATGGACTATTGGAGATTGCTCAAACTTCACAGCATATGTCATTGCCAAGTATGAGTGGATTTGCTCTTCAGCAGTATGATGCCAATATTCAGCAATTGAGTGTGATTGGCGAAGAAACGCCTATTGATATGAAATTGCAAAGAACACGAATTGGGGCTGAGCTCAGAGAAGATTTCGGTATGAGTGTGCTCACACAGGAACAAGCCGAATATCATGAGCAAAAAGGGGAGTCAGATTCCGAAGAACAATTGCATGAAACGGTGAAAGCGGATTCAGCTGCTATGGAAAGGGAAATGATTTCTCTTTGCGATGAAGGTTCCTATGAACAAGCACTGAATCAAGGAAATGAGTTTCTTGGTTTGCATGCCGGTTCAATCCCAAAAAGAGATGAAGCCATGATTTCATTATTGATGGCTAGAATTTCATTAATCGTTGGAGAGACAGAAAGGGCAGAAGTCTTTCTCAAGGAAACAGGCAATATTCAAGAAAAGATACAAGATCCAATTATTAATTGCCTTTTAGACAATGCATATGCAACCTATCATCTAGCCATGAAAGAAGATGTTCCGGCATGGAAATATCTACAAAAAGCAGCACAATCAAGCGTGGAATTAGGACGAGAATATCAATTATTGACAATTGCCAATATCGCAACATTGTTATCAGGGACACGTAAATCGGAAGCAAATAAGTATAAAAAAGCTGCTCAAACATTAGCAAAAGCACTGAATATGCCCTCTCTCAATTCAGTAATTTCTTCGCTCTGATCTCTTCAAATCACAAAAAGATTCCCCAATCAATCACATACCTTCATTTTTGCATGAAATTCATGGCAAATAATGAATTATTATGCCATTGTGTAAAAAGATGAAATTTTTTGATTGACATAATCTAATTATGATTGCACAGAAGCAAAAACTTTCGTTTTTTTGTAGCATCTTAGTGGGAGAAAGTGGGGGATGTTTGAAAAGTTCAGCAATTGCATTTGATCGTGGAGGGAAGCCATTATCAAATGTTTAGCCGGAATTCCTTGATATAAGGCATGCAGCAGCCATGAGGAAGTTCTTTGGGATTACAATTCTGGTCAACAAGAAGTCGAGATTTCGCTGAACAATAAGCATCCCCTTTCCCATAATCACATCAAATCCCAATCCTTGGTTTTTCCTCTCCTTTCTGTAAACTCTTGTAAATTACTCTAATTCAATGACTTATTGAATTGCTATAGCTATGTCTTTTTATTCATATTGGTGCGAATTAGCAGTATAGAAATAACGGCAGTAAAAATCAGGGCTTTTGGTTAATACTGCCAATAGACTATGATTTTATGAAAAAGATGGCAAAACTCGAAAAAACAATTGGTTAAGTCATCTTGATTTGTGAGTTTTGTGTGAAAATTGTGGGTGAAAGTGGGAATTACATTACAGGATTTGCACACTGTGGGAGAAAATGGAGGGAAGTCATTTTCTTTACAGACACAAAACAATTGAATTGGCATGCAGCGAGTAGAGGGAGCCGGTTTAGATTAGTGTAGTGTTGATTCCTGTTAGTATTCCTGTTAGCACTCGTTCATTATTTCCGTAGTGAGATGGCATTTTACAAAGGACAAGAAACATATTCTGTTGACTCGAAAGGTCGATTGAATATCCCTGCAAAGATGCGGCGGGCTTTGTCTCCGGAGGCACTGAATACATTCGTGCTTACCAGAGGCTCTGATCGCTGTGTCGCGGCATATCCTTTGGATGAGTGGCGTCGTTATGAGCTTGAATATGCCAAGCTCAATCAATATGATGAACAGAGTAGATTCTTTCTCCGGACAGTATTGGCATGGAGTGAGGAAGTTGAATTGGATGGTCAGCAAAGAATCATGGTGCCAAAAAAGTATTTGGATTTTGCGGGTATAGATGGAAAGGTTGTGATAGTCGGCATGATTGATCATATCGAATTGTGGCAACCCGAAGAATTTGAAATCTATCTCTCAAAATTTGAAGCAAGTTATGAGCAGGTTGCTTCACAGGTGATGCAGCGTCCGAATGGGCAGTAAAAAACAATACAAATCCAAGCGCAGACCAAGAGTCGCCGATAATCCCGAATTGCAAGAATATGACTATCACTTGCCGGTGATGTTGAAAGAATGTTTGGATGCACTCATGGTGCTTGGAAATCATGGTGTGTATATTGATGGAACATTGGGTGGTGGAGGTCATACATCCCATATACTCGCTCGATTGGAAAATGACGGTACATTGATTTCTTATGATGCTGATCCTGATGCGATAGCGCATTGCAAAGAGAAATTTCATGAGATTCTTGAGCAGACACCATCGAAGTTATCATTGAGGCAATCAAATTTTGTTTCAATGATTGAAGATGCAATTCCGAATGATTCCATTTCCGGTGTTTTATTGGATCTGGGAGTTTCATCGAGACAATTGGATAAGGGGCAAAGAGGAATCAGTTATAGATTCAATACGAAATTGGACATGCGATTCGGTCCGAACGGCCAAACGGCGGAAGAATTGCTGCAGACAGTTGAGGAGGGTCAACTCCACCATATTCTGCGAGGTTTCGGGGAAGAGCCTTTTGCAAGAATAATCGCACGGCGGATCATTGAGCGCCGCCGTGCGGCTCCTCTGCAATCAACATATGATTTGCGACTAATCATTGAAGAATGCGTTCCACCACATCTTGCATCAAAATCATTGGCAAGAGTATTTCAAGCACTACGCATAGCGGTCAATGGTGAATTGGATGTCTTGGAAGCCACAATCAGAGGAATCATACCGAAACTTAAGAAGGGCGGTCGAATAGTAATTATGTCCTATCATTCGCTTGAAGATAGAATTGTGAAACATGTATTTAAAGAATTGGCATCAAAACAAGATGATGCAATACCCACCATACATATTCTGACAAATAAGCCCATTGAAGCAAGTGAAGAAGAAATTGCACGAAATCCTCGTGCGAGAACCGCGAAGTTGCGAATCGCTGAAAAGTGCTGAGATATCCCTTCCGAGCCATGAGCTTTTGTTATATTGCCGAACAATTTCACCAATACGAAGTACCAATATGCAATTCAAAAATCTCCTTTTTGCTCTGGCAACAATATGCTTCATGCATACAATTGCTTACTCAATTGATACCAAATCCGTGCAAGACATTGCCGTATTATCCGCGGATTCTTTAGCAATTCCATCCTACCTTTCACAGTATTTTGGTGATACTGTCATTGTGAGAGGAAAAGCCCAGAATAATGTATTGATCAATGCAACAGGAGGTGATAGAAGACCAATCATGCTTGTTGGAAAAAGTTGGCTTACTTATCTATCCGGAGCGGACTCAAGTATTGAGCCAAATGCAGGAATTGCGATTTTCCAAAGAGATACTAATATCAGAACAACTCAGTTTGATAAAATCAAAACAGGTGATATTGTTGAATGTACGGTTATGGTGACGACCCTGCCATATGAATTCGACGATTTCAATCAGCAAAGAAGAGCATTGCCGGCACTTGAATTGATAACTGCAATACCTGTAAAAACAATTTCAAGAAACTCAGGTATGGATGTAATTCCTGCGCTGAAAGTGTCGGATTTTTACTCAGGCACTCGAGCAAGAAATCCCAAAACAACTGCAAGCATCTATGCCGGAAGAAAAGTGAGATTTGATTCAGTTGTCATTAGCTCCACAAGTCCTGTAATCATGTTTTCTGATGGAAAGGGAAATGAAATTCCAATGTCAGATCAATCCGGAAATTTCACCACAAAAAACCATTTCATCGAAGAATCACAATTTGCAAGTTATACTGTAGGGCAAAAGATATTTAGCGTTGAAGGATTTATCACCACGACTTTTACCGCCGGTGGTGGAGGTGGTGGTGGACAAGGCGGAGGTGGTTCTCAATTATACACATATTCCATTGCACCGGCATTGCAAAAGGATGTCAGTGCTGGACCAAAACCTGCTACCATTAGTTTGGTTGTACAAAGACCATCAAAATTGTTTCCATCTTCAAAAGACAAAATTGACATTGTATATGATGTATTGAGCGGAACGCATCTTGTCCCAATGGAAAATATCGGATTAAATGTTTCCATTGATGGTGGAAAAACATATACAAAGTATCCTGCCTTGGAAGATCTCACAGGAAGTTGGATTGGATCAATACCTCCTCAAGCAGCCGGAACTATTGTTCGTTTTCACATTTTTGCGATTGATGAAAAAGGCAATGAATATCGCTTACCGGTTTCTACGGATTATTTTTACAAAGTTGTTGATACCTACCCTTCAATTGCAGATGTAAAAATGCCTGACACGATTGATGCTGTCAGAAATATGAATGGCGCTTCGGTAACCATTGAGGGTATCGTAATGTGTGATTCCTCTGACATCTTTGGTGACAGATTTCAAAATCAAGCGAGAGCAGTGGTTCAAGATGGAATAAGTGCATATTCAGGAGCCACATTCTATAGACAAGGGAATAATTCCAAAGCGATGCAATTGAAGCGCGGACAAAAAGTGAGACTTACTTCTCGTCTGCAGGAATTCAGTGGAGTTGTGTTTTTTGGAAATATCGATTCAATAGAAGTATTGGGTAATGAAACTCCATATGCTCCGGTCAAGCTTAAAACATCAGATTTCACAACGAATGCAGGTGGAGTTGAAGGTTCCGACAAATGGCGTGATATGCTCGTGGAATTTTCAAATGTAGTAATCGGTACAATTGAACCATCGGCTCCTCAATTAACGGGAGAATTTATTATTGTGGATGAAGATTCACAATCAGACATGACCAAAGGTATACGCGTTGAAACCGATGAAAGCAAATTGAAATATACAACCAGAGATAGTATTGCATCGATTACCAATCGAGTGAAACCAACCATTGGTGAGAAAGTCGATTTTGTCCGTGGAATCATCAGTTCAGATTTTCGATCAAGACGCTATAAATTAGTGCCGAGATTCGATAGAGATTTCAGCCTTGTCACTTCCGTCAGTGAACAAATCAATCGTGATAGTGGATTGTCTCTGTTTCCAAATCCTGCTTCTGAAAGTGTATTCTTGACATATCAATCATATAGTTCAGATAAGATTTCAATTCGCATTTCTGATATGATATCAGGAAGAGTATTGAAAACAATGCAAATATCTGCCTCAGCAGATATTCAACACATTGAATTTGGTACCAATGATTTGCCAAGTGGACTCTATTCAGTGAATGTTCAACAAGGAATGAATATTTCCATTATTCCATTGACAGTCAAACATTAATCATGAAACATCCCATCATCATTGCTCCATCGCTTCTTTCTTCTGATTTTTCTCAATTAGAATCTGAAGTGAAGCGATGTGAGTTAGCAGGTGCAGATGTTATGGATGGCCATTTCGTACCAAATATCACGATTGGTCCATTGATAGTTGAGGCCATTAAACCTCATACTACACTTCCACTTGATTGTCATCTCATGGTGAGTAATCCTGATGCATATATTCCTGCATTTGCAAAGGCCGGTGCTGATTGGATTTCGGTACATGTTGAAGCATGCAATCATTTGCATAGAACGATTGCATTAATCAAAGCTCACGGAAAAAAAGCAGGAGTAGTTCTCAATCCAATAACGCCGATTGAATATGCATTTGAAGCTGCGCCTTATGTAGACTTCATTTTACTCATGTCTGTGAATCCTGGTTTTGGTGGACAAGCCTTTATTCCGAGTGTTCTTGACAAAGCAAGAAAGCTTCGTAGATATCTTGATGAGTCCGGATATCATCATGTTGAGATAGAGATTGATGGTGGTGTGAAGACTGACAATGTCAAAGATGTGATTGATGCAGGAGTGAATATTATTGTTAGTGGATCCGGGATTTTTTCAGGTGATATGAAATCGAATATCGCCAATATGAAATCTCATGCTTGAAATGGATCTTTACCTGTTGTCCATCCAAAGAGAATTCTACTTCCCACTGCATGTGCGATGAATCCTTTTGTGAGGAAAATCGGAAGAGACTTTGCACATCCTTCTGATATTTTTCCAAATGCAGGATGCAATGCGAATCGAGTCAGTAATGATCGCATTGAATTTCCAGTGAGTTCTCCAATTCTGAATATTTCAGTGAATTCGGGATGTTTTGTTCGGATATATCGAAGATTCACTGCTCCGAATTGTTGCATTTGATCAAAGGCAAAAGAGAGGGATTTGTGCATGATTGAATATGCAATTGCACGTTTTGCATAATATACCGGCCTTTGAAACTGCGAGTATAATCGAAAAGCAAATTCCGTATCTCCTCCTCCATATAATTTCATCTGTGCATCTTGTCCTTGAAGCTCAATAAACATTGTGCTCGGTAATGCAAGATTTCCTGTGGTGATATACTTGAATGGAATCCTCTCTCCCTGATCATAGTTCTTTTTTCCTCTTGAGTGCAAGTAATGAGCCCATGCATTTGAATCTGCATTGGTATATGTTAAATCACCTGCAGAAATACATGATTCTTTTTCCAGTATTGTAAGATGTTCTTGGAGAAAGTTCGGTTCAGGAACGGCATCTGAATCCAGAAAAGCAAGGTATGGTGCAGTTATATGAGGGAGTGCCAGATTTCTCGTGGCATTTCTACCATGATTCAATCCATCTGAATGCTGAAGTATATTAATGTTCAATGATGATAAAGATTGCAAATGTTCAATGGATTCACGCGTATCATCGGTAGAACCATCAATGCAAATCAATAAGCGGAAATCTTTCAATGTTTGCTGTTCAAACCCATGAATACATGCCAGTAATTCATCACGATTATTATATGTGGGAATGATGATGTCAAACAGTGCTTTCATGATTTTTTCTGCAGAAGAGCTTGTACAAAATGCACTGTATCGGGAATTGCCCTGAAAAAATCCATTGGATAAAATATACCTTGTTTGATGGCATAGAGTATGCCAATCAAAGAAAAAGTAATGGTATAGCTCATAGTACCGAGAGCAATGAATTCAGAATGACCACTCATACCAATGATGATTGAGACAATAATACCGGTCAGTGAACTGATCACTGCATTTGCCAAGAGCGCTTTCATGTGATCTCTTGTGATGAAAATGATGGCAGTAATCATCATCGGCAAAATAATGGCAGTGAGCATGAGCAGAGAAAAATGTTGATAGGCCATCATATATTTTTCGCTTAAAAATGTATTCACCAACCATTCTCCAATTCCAATTTGAAAGATCAAAACTATTCCCGTCATTGAAAACATGGTGAATGAAATGATTTTTGAGGTCATTGCATGTTCCGCATTTCGATCGCCTCTGGCATGCATTCGTACCAAAGCAGGGTAATAAAGACCACTGATTCCATCGATGAGTGCTTCAAAGAAACGATACAGTGTTTTTGCAGACTGAAAAATTCCAACGATAGCAGTACCAAAAAAGTACTGCACTATATAGATATCCAAATGTCGCATGATTGTAGCAGGAATATTCCAAGCCACTTGAAAAGCCCCAAAACGGATGAATTCTCGAAATACTTGTAGAGTGGGCATAGCAAATTCAATGGATCGAAAAGCTAGTAATCCACCGGCAAGTGAGCCAATCGCAGAGCCGGCACCCGAGATATAGACCATGTCTGACAAATTCAATTCACCTTTATGCATGCCTAGATAGATCGTGAGTCCAATCATGGTGAAAAACCAGGTGCCATTTGCGATAAACACCGATCGCATATGCGTTTCTCTCAGGAGGAATTTGATAAAAAAGAGTCTGGGAATGGTAAGCGCCATCAATATTGGAACATATTCTGCAACATGAATCAATTGTTGTTCCCCAAAGAGATATGCTACACTATTACCAGCCAGATAGATTCCAAGTGAGAGAATTCCTGATAAACCAATATGTGATAAAGCGATCAAAGCATTGAATTTGGCTCTTTCTTGTATTCTTGAGCCATATTTCACAATTCCATTCAATGCAAAGCTATCGGTGAGAGTGGAAATGGCAATGATGATAGCATCCAATAGTGCGAATAGTCCAAACTCAGCCGGATGCATCAGGCTTACTTGATAGAGCCGAATGAGTCCATATGCCATAAACAATGCTTTATCAAGCATGGTCCATGTGATTTTTCCTATATGATCTTGAATGCGCATTTTACTGTGAGTAATGAGAAATTCAACGCAAAAATCAGCTTTCCATGCTCGTAATTACAAAAAAATTTGCGTATTGTCTTGACAATGCACTATTTAGTGCAATCATTCATGCAATTTCCTGAATTTATTGCTATTCATATTCATTTTTCAAGGATTCTCACATGGGCAATGGTATAACAGGTTCATTGGATCTGAAAAGTGTGGCGGGATCACTGGTCATCGGTTTGATTGCCGTCTTTGGTTTGGGTTGGGTGAGCGGAACTACATTTGCCGCATTGCCATTCCCCGTTCTTTCGCTCCTTTCCGGCTTTATATTAAGTGGAATGGTAGCTGGACTACTCTCAAAGGATGAGACAATTGCCGAGCCTGTCATATCCTCCGTGCTTGTGAGCTTGGCTTTGTATTATGTTCTCCCAGGAATGAATCTGCAAGGTTTTGCAGACATTCATCCTGAGCATATCTTGCTCATAGGACTCAATGGTATCATGCTGTCTTTTGCAGGTGCATGGGCCGGCGAAATGTTGCAGGGTACAATGGAATCTACTTCAGAAGTGAAGCATCTGGAATGGGGTTGGGTATTGGCAGGTACCATTCTTGGAGTAATGGTGTCAATCTTGGTCTCAACTTTGCTCATCATCTTCCTTGGTTTTGTCTTTACACCACTGATGATTGCATTTGTGATCGGACTCTTCATCACCGGCTTTTTGATCGGGTATAGATCAGCAGGTGTGACAATCATGGAGGCGGCTCTTGCAGGATTGTTCACGTTGGTCATCAATGTAGATATATTGACATTGGCTTTGGTACCACCCGGTTTTGATGAAATCATGCTTGCATTGATTTTGGGCGGAGTATTGTCCATGATTGGTGCATGGATCGGCGAAAAAGTCCAAGGCTGAAAATTGCCGGAAAACCGATTAATGCTTTGTTCTCAGTAAGAACTGAGGTATTTTCGCATTGTCTCTGTTTGCAGTATGACAGAGAACAAAACAAACCTCAGCGATATCCATGGTCAGATGTTCACAAACAGGCCCGGGAAGCAGTCTGTTATTTCTTTTGAAAGCATGCATCCTTTTGTCAATGATGTTGCAAAACATCTTTGCGAAGGATATACATACATATCCGACTCCGAAGGGTATTGTCCGTAATCAAGGACAGTACCCTTCATCTGTTTTTGGTTATATACAGAATGGGAATGCAACTCTTTGGTTCGATGAGTCAGGGATATTGATTGATGTCAAGAAGGAATCCAAAAGGCATGTATTTCGAATCAATGTATCTTTCACAGAAGACATACAGGCTCATTTCAAGAATGAGGTTTTTCGTATCAATGTGATGGATGGAACCGGTTCTCCATATCAAGAACCTTTGTATTCAGGTATGGAAATTCAACATGAACATTCTCAAATCATGATGAGATATGATATTTCGATGTCAAACTGGAATTGGATTATATCTCATGGCTCCATTCCGAACATGACTTTGAAGTTTGAGGGTGCTGAGAATATAGACATTGACAATGCAAAGGGAATCATCACTGTATATGCAGATGATCTATCCTATACATTCAATGCTCCTTTGATAGAAAAGGGGACATCTTTGTATAAACCAACTCTTGCAATACATCAGAATGGTACTGTATCGTGTACTATGGATGAAAAGTCGAAAGAATCCACGCTGAATGTTCCGGTTCTTTTCACTTCATTCATTGGTGGAGCAATGGCTGAAAATGTCAATGCTGTAGCATTGGATCAAAAAGGAAACATCTATGCTTTGGGTGATACTGAAACCCCTGATTTTCCGGTGAGTACAGGTGCATATGATTCTCCGAATGCAAAGCCAAGAGATTTGTTCATCAATAAATATGATTCCACCGGAAATATTCTTCTCTATTCGGCTAGAATTGGTGGTTCGCAATTAGAAAAAGGCAATGCATTGGCGGTTGATACATTGGGTCAAGTATGTATTACCGGCAGTACGACTTCCACGGATTTTCCAACTACAGTCAATTCGTATCAATCAAAGAAAACTATGTCTGATGAGGATGTGTTCATTGCAAAGCTGAATGCATCCGGAAGCGCTTTATTGTATAGTACATTCTTGACTGGAATGACCACAGACATAGCACATGGATTGGCTCTTGATACAAAAGGTGATATCTATATCACCGGTATGACCGGAATATTGAATAAAAGTCCTCATACATTCCCAAAAACAGCCGGTAGTTATGACACTTCATATAATGGTGGTGCACTTGATGCATTTATAGCAAAAATCAATCCTGGTAATAATGGCAAGAGTGATTTGATTTTTTCGACAGTTATTGGTGGTGAGGATAACGATATTTCTTATAAGATTGTCATTGCAAGAAACGGGAATGTGATTATTGCCGGTGAGACTGCAAGTACATTGATGTTTCCAATAACAACCGGTGCAATCCAGACAAAGCATAATGGGTTGAGTGATGGTTTTGTTGCGATGCTTACTCCTACCGGTGATTCTCTTTTGTACTCCACATTTTTAGGTGGAAGTGGCTATGAACGAATCACGGGAATTGTCTTTGATGAACCTTCCAGAAGTGTCTTTTTTGGAGGATATACAAATTCAAGCGGAATTCCTGATTCAATCAATAAAAATCCAATCAAATTCCCCATTACATCTGGATCTTATGATACGACTTATAATGGTGGAATCTATGATGCATTTTTAGGAAAGTTTGAACCTAGTGCCGGAAGTGCATTGAAATTTTCTTCTTTTTTGGGTGGTTCAGGTGATGACTTTGTGACTGGACTTGGAGTTGATGTCTGTGCTGCTCCTTATATCACAGGAAATACAACTTCGCTTGATTTTCCAATTACAGATGATGCACCGGATTCTACGATCAAAAAAAATGAAGCATTCATCTCAAAATTGAATGCATTGGCGAATGTATTGGTCTTTTCCAGTTATTTCGGAAATGACGAAGATGATCAAAGCAATGCAATCATAGTGGATGGATCAGGTGCCATCTTTATCGGTGGTTCTGCAAGTGGTAGTCAATTGCCCGGAAGTAATCAATCCACAATTGGAAAAGATGGATTCATAGCAAAGATTCAGGTTGGAATACTTCCATTAAAACCAGTCATTGATATATCAGGAAGTCTTTCATTTTGCAAAGGAGATTCAGTCATACTTGATGTGACTTCAAGAAATCTCATTTCATATCAATGGCGTAAAAATGCTTCAATCATACAAGGTGCAAATTCACCAATTCTGATAGTGAAGGAAACAGGCTTATATACAGTGGATGTTGCGGATGCGAGTGGATGTACAGGTTCTGAGTCTGTTGCGGTAAATGCATTTGATAGACCCGGATTAACAGTTGATTCCATCTCTGTTATTTGTCCGAATGATACGATTCAATTACAAGTAAAAACCGCGGATTCATTGAGAAGTATAAAGTGGAGTCCCGCACTTGGTTTGTCTTGCACAGATTGTCTTAATCCATTGGCATATCCTCCGATGACAATGGTCTATACTCTCTTGACCATTGACACCAATGGTTGTTCACGAGTAGATACAGTTAAAGTATTTGTCATTGATTCAACCGCTCTGGCAATTCAAAATGTCGCTGATACTATGTCGATATGCGCCAACACCAAAGGAATGATTCAATTTCCGATTCGAAATACATCTTCTGTCGGATTATATGCCACTATTCGTTCATTTTCCGATCCACTCTTGACATCGAAAGTTGATTCACTTTTTATACCTGCTGACACGCTTCTCTATATACCGATTGATTTCGCTGGAAGACCCGATCTTGGCCCCAAAACATATGGAATCACTATAGCTGATCATTGTGGGACATTGAAATATGCGGAATGTATCATTGATATTGAACAACCTGATTTCAGTTATAAGTCTGTATCAAATTCTGAGATTTGTAGAACAAATACTCTTACCCAAAGAATAGGAATACAAAACAATAATGCATTGAAGGGGATAATCAAGCTTTCAGCTAATGATCCGAGAGTGCAATTCTCAAAGCCCAACTTTTATATGAATGCATTCGGAATAGATAGTATTGATGTGAATTTCAAGAGTGACACAGTCGGAATATTCCCAATCACCATCTTATGTGAACATGAATGTGGTAATAAGGACAGCATTACATGGAATGTACAGGTGATAGCACAGTCTATCGAAAGTGCTTGGAAGAAAGTGACGAATGATGTGAAATCAGGAATGCGATTTATTCAATCATTTTCACTTTTAAATCAATCCAATAGACCATTGAATGGAGTCACAACATTTGATATTGCCTTGATGCATGAGCAAAGCTCCCTTTCAATAGATTCAATTGTTTCAAATGATTGTGATATTCTCTTGAAAAAGGTTGGTGATTCAATACTCATTCACTATTCCAATTGCAAAGATCAACCGACATTACAAACGAATGTACATGTTCGAAGTGTTATTGGAGAAACATTGCGTCCATGGTTGAACATTGCATCCTTCACGAGTGATGACCCTTGCATTGATCCACGCATTCAGAATGCAAGTGATACACTTGATCTACAAGCATATGGTTGCGAATTGACAACACTCTCGATTGGGAAGCAGACTATTCAATTGATTTCCGTCAATCCATCATCGGATCAATCAATGGTGAAAGTCATCTATGAATCAACTGAAAAAGCACCAATTCATATTCGTTGTTTGAGTGCCGTTGGACAAATCACGCATTCTGTCCATATTCAAGATGCAGAAGTCGGAAGACATGAAGTGTCAATACCATTGAAGGGAATATCTTCCGGTATATATGCATTGATCTTTGAATCCAATGATTATGCAGTTTCATCACTATTCATGATCATGGAGTGATGAAAATTTTACTCAACATAGTACTCATCATTGTTGTTCTTTGCGGTTCCCATGTGAGCACCATTGCACAAGACGCAAATTTCCAACTGTATAATCCAATTCATATAGGATTTGGAGTATCCGGTGGACTGGGACTGCATTCTACCAATTCCACACTGAGATGTATTGGCGATCCCGCTTGTCCTACCTATGAAGGTGGTACAGGTGGAATGGTAGGAATTATGGGGAATATAGAATGGATGCCAAATAATTGGGGCATGAGAGGTTCAATAGGATTCATGCAAAGTTCGGTCTCGATGACAACGAAAGATGATCGAGCATTTGTAAAAGATGGGAATGGTTCCATAGTGCCACTCATTAGAGAACATGCATTGAATATAGCAATGCCCATGATGACCATGGACCTTGGATTACAAGCATCATTCGGGAAGTCTCGTGTCTTTTTTGGACCAAGTATTGGTTTGCTACTGAATCCAAGTTGGCAAAGTACATCTACATTATTGTCACCAAATACTGTAACATTTTCATCCGGATCAAGAGATACTATATTTCTCGATCAAGAAATACCAAATGTGAATGCATTGCAATTTGGTTTCGGTATAGGCTTTGGACATCATATTCCAATTTCAAAAAAAATAGTCCTTATTCCGGAAATATCCGCTTCCATACCATTTAGCACAATCATTGCAGGTCCTGCGTGGAAGCAAACAGCTATTCTCTTTGGCATGTCCATTCGTTGGGGTATGGGAGCAGTAAAGGAAGAAGTGATCAGAAGAGCAGAGGTGATAGACACAGTCGAAGTGAATGTCGATGAAAGAATCGGTTCATTGTTCATTGAAGGACAAAAAAAAAGCACCCGAACAATTGAAGAATTTGAAACCTATAGAATGATCACAGAGACGACAGTAAGAACGGATACATTGAAGATTGGTTTGCCACCAAAACAATCACCAAAGCCAATATTTACTGTTCATATTGCTCAAGATGTATCCTCGGAAGAAGTTCAACATATCATGGTTCGGGGTCAATTGGTAACAGAAGCATTTCCAATACTTCCCATGGTTTTTTTTTCTGAAGCCGATGCAAATCTGCATTCAAGATATAGACAATTACGTACGATTGAAGGGTTTTCTTCCGATAACCTTGAGCCACTTGTATCTGAACAGCATAAAGACATCTTGAATATCATCGGGGAACGACTAAACAAGAATCTGCAAGCAAACATTACATTGCATGGATATAGCGATCCAGTGACTGAAAAATCAGATTGTGAATTGGCAAGTCGAAGAGTTGCGACTGTTCGTGAGTATTTGGCAAATGTCTGGAATATTGATAGAACGAGAATCAATATTGATATGGATAGAAGACGTTGTTCTCCCGAAAATCCAACGATGAGTAGAATTCCTCAAGGATATGAAGAAAATAGAAGAATAGAAGTCACTACAGATCAAAAAGATATTCTCGCCCCGGTTATTCGTTCAAGATATGTTGAAATCACTGATTATTCTCCCAAGGAAATGCATGTGAATGCAATGAAGTCAAAGGGTGAGAATATTATTTCATGGAAACTCGAATCACAACTCGGTGATTCCACTTTACTGACCAAAGATGGTTCTCAAAAACCCTTATGGATTCAAGTTCCGATTGAACAGGATGATGCAAGACGTATCCAACAATCTTCCAATGATGGCTTGCAAATATCCATGATCATTCAAGACAATGAGGGTGATTTAGGAAGCGAGGAAATCCAAATTCCTATTCAAAGAGATACCACAAATTTTGCTATTCAACGATTATCATTGATGCATTTTCCCGTGCAAAAATCAACGCTCGACAAACAAGGGAGAAATGCCATTGATGCATTTTTGAAAGATTTGGAAGACAATGCGTCCATTAGCATTGTTGGTTATAGCGATAATTTGGGGAATGCACAATCAAATTTGGAATTATCAAAAGAGAGGGCTGAAACAGTCTATTCATATATTAAAAGTATCAAGCCGAAATCAAATATTATCAAAGTGAATGGTCTTGGATCAACCGCATTACCGCCTGGAATTCGATCTCATGAATTACCGGAGAGTAGATTTCTCAGTAGAACTGTTCAGATTGAAATCATGAGAACATGGAAGAATATGGAATGAGTGAAATCAGACTTACACAATTTAGTCATGGAGCAGGTTGTGGTTGTAAAATAGCTCCATCGATTCTTGATGCAATCTTGCAGTCTAATGAAGCAATGCCACATACAGGAAATCTCATCGTTGGGAATAGCTCACGAGATGATGCCGCAGTTTATGATTTAGGGAATGGTACAGCACTCATCAGTACAACGGATTTTTTCATGCCGATTGTTGATGACCCATTTGAGTTTGGTAAGATAGCATCTGCAAATGCAATCAGTGATGTCTATGCCATGGGTGGCACGCCGATTCTTGCAATTGCGATATTGGGTTGGCCCATCGATACATTATCACCGGAAATCGCACGTACTGTCATTGAAGGAAGTAGAGCGATGTGCGCAGAGGCAGGTATTGCTCTTGCGGGTGGACATTCCATTGACTCACCCGAACCAATATTCGGACTGGCTGTCAATGGCATTGTACCAATCCATCAACTCAAGCAAAATACAGGAGCACAACCGGGTGATGTACTGTATCTGACAAAACCACTTGGCATTGGAATACTCACAACCGCTGAAAAAAAATCTTTATTACGAGATGAACATCGTCACCTCGCTTCACAGTGGATGATGAGATTAAATTCCATTGGTAAAGAACTCTCTTCGATTGAGGGTGTTCATGCTTTGACTGATGTAACTGGATTTGGGTTATTCGGACATCTGATTGAAATGTGCGAGGGAAGTAATGTTCATGCAGAACTCTACATGAATGATATTCCCCTACTGGAATCCTTATTGGACTATGTGGAAATGAATTCCATACCCGGAGGCACACATAGGAATTGGAAAAGCTATGGACATAAAGTTGGAGAAGTAAGTGATATTGTCAAGCATATTCTTGCAGATCCTCAAACAAGCGGTGGATTATTAATTGCGGTTGCTCCTGATGCAGCACAGCAAGTGGAAGACTTGATTAATAAATATAGTGAACTAGATAGAGTACAACCAATCGGACGATGTGTGGAACAATCTGAACAATCGTATAGAGTGAGCATACGATGACAGAAGAAGTGCAACAACAGGTGAATGAGTCAGGAATAGATATTAAAGATATTGTGATAGGAATGCTTATAGCAATCTTCATGGCATTATGTATACGTATCATGGTTGGTGAAGTATTACATGTTCCAAGCAATAGCATGGAGCCTTCACTCTTGATTGGTGATAATCTGCTTGTTTCAAAGATTGCCTATGCAATTGGTCCTGTTGGAGACATCATGGGCATGAGATTGCCGGATCAATCCAGGATTTGGATTTCAGTACCAAAAAAGAATGATATCATTGTTTTCAGACCTCCTGCAAGTGCATTGCCACCAGGCACGGAACCTGTGCTATTTGTCAAACGTGTGATCGCCGGTCCAAGAGATGAACACCCCGTCACAGGAGATGTCATTCCGGCAAAAGGAATGGTGATTTCATCAAATTCCATACTTGCATCCATGTTGAAGATGATCAAGGACCCCGGAACAGTTTCGGGGAATACATATATCGTGGGTGAGGACTATTTTTATGTGCTTGGAGATAATCGTAATCAAAGTTATGATTCACAAGACTGGGGTTTGATTCCGGCATCTTCCATCATTGGAAAAGCAGTCATGATTCTATGGTCCAATCAGTATGATACCATCAATCACACTTCCTCACTTCGTACTTCAAGATTTTTTCAATTCTGTAAGTAAATCACATGCAAATAGAATTTTATGGTGCCGCTCGAACAGTGACAGGATCTCAGCATCTTCTCACATTTGGAGAATACAAGATATTACTTGATTGTGGTTTATTTCAGGGACGAAGAGCGGAAGCACAGGAATTCAATAGAAAAATGCATTGGGATGTAAGAGAACTGGATGCAGTGATTTTGTCACATGCACATATTGATCATTCGGGGAATATACCATCTCTAGTTAAACATGGATTTTCCGGATCTATTTATGCGACACCTGCAACCCGTGATCTTTGTGCTATCATGCTCATGGATAGTGCAATGATTCAGATGAAAGATGCTGAGCATTTGCTGAAGCATCGTGGTGAGCATGTGGATCCTTTATATGACATAGATGATGTTGCAAATGCAATGCAACTCTTTGATCCAATTCCTTATCATAGCACATTTTCTCCGGTTCCCGGAATGAATGTCACTTTCTATGATGCAGGTCATCTCCTTGGGTCTGCATGTATTCTGATTGAATGGGAAGAAGATGGAATACAAAAACGATTGCTATTTACCGGCGATATTGGACGGGAGAATAGGCCAATACTCAAAGACCCTGATAGGATTGGCGATGTTGATTTCATCATTAGTGAATCAACATATGGAGGAAGACTACATGAAGTGGAACAAGATATAGAGAGAAGTCTCCTTTCCATCATTAATGAAGTATTGGAGCGAAATGGAAAATTATTGATTCCGGCATTTAGCGTTGGTAGAACTCAAGAATTGATTTGGTATCTCAATAATCTGCACAATCGTGGTCTGCTTCCACATATTGATGTCTTTGTTGATAGTCCTCTCGCAATTCGTGCAACTGATGTATTTCGTTTGCATCCCGAGTGTTTTGATAGACAAACACGAGCGATGTTATATAAAGATGAAGATTTGTTCTCTTTTCCGGGAATCACATATACACGTGATGCAAATGAATCCAAGAATATCAATGTTTTGAAAAAGCCTGCAATCATC
>JALRFC010000059.1 GCA_023253875.1 Candidatus Kapaibacterium sp. | reverse complement strand
GGATCGACAATGCTTGATAGCAATCCTTGTTCACTTATTCGTACGATATCCGCTCCCAAAGGAGGAACATGGTATACGGTGCGAGAGAAAGGTATCTATAGCTGGCCTCAAGATCCTGATGATACCACTGAAGTGCCTGTATTCAGTCTCACATATAAATACCCTGCAAAAAAAGGAGAAACCTATACGGCAAATGGTGTAAAGGTGGAAGTAAAAGAAACTGAAGCAAAACTCAATGTTCCAGCCGGTACTTTTACTTGCTTCTATTATGTTTCATTCTTTAATGCGCCCGGTAATGTCACTTTTGAAAATCATGTGTGGCTTGCAAAGGGCATCGGCATGGTGAAAAACGAGTCCATCATGTATCAAAAGGGAGTTGAACCGGTTAGGCGGATTGTTACATTGAGAAAATATATTCATGGCACAGACCAAAAGCAATAAGAGTGGCTTTTGTATCTTTGTACTCTAGAATATCCGATTGGAACAATATATGTCAATAAAACATGTTCACATTTTCATCTTGGCATGCAGTGCATTTTTTGGCGTGCAAGCCAAGCCCTATGATGATTTGATGCGTGCAATGCGCGATGAAGCTAAAAGGGCCTTGTCCGAGCTTCAAGTTGAGTCATTGCAGAAGCCCTATTATGTGGAGTATATGCTCACAATGCGGAATAGTGAATCCGCAAAAGCCAGTCTAGGTGGAATCATCAATACGAGAAAAGGTATGTCCGCGGTTCTGACCGTTGGCATTCGTGTTGGTACACCGAAATTCGACAATACCAATTTTTTTGATGTGAGCTTGGGTTTCTTCGGAAGCGGTGATGATGAAGAATCATTTAGAAATAGACGCATTCCGATTGAATTAGACTATTCAACTCTCCGCAGAGAACTATGGCTTGCAACTGATGCATGCTATAAACAATCATCGGAATTACATGCAAAAAAAGAAGCCGCAATCAAGAATAGATTGCGTACCGATACAACGCATGACTTTAATCCGCAGGGACCCTCCACATTTCAGGATGCCGAAGGATTTGCATCTTTTGATTTGGAAAATATCCAAGCACTCGTCAGCGAACTTTCACGCGCATTTGTGAATCATCCATCTATCGCATCGAGCACAGTAAGTATCGAGAATCTCCCTGAAACTGTATTGTATGTTAATACTGAAGGGAGAGAATTCATCAAAACAAAGCATATGACAGGAATTGAAATTGTAGCCTCAGGACAATGTCAAGACGGTATGCCTATAGCTGAAACATATACTGCATATGCACGCTCATTTGGAGCTTTGCCTTCCAAAGACTCATTATCAAAAGCTACAACTGCGCTCATTCAGTCTTTTGAGCAAGCATATGCTTCGCAAAAGTTGGAAGAAGCATATTCAGGTCCAATCATGGTGGAAGGTCAAGCAGCGCATGAATTTTTCGCGCAGATTTTTGCACCTCAATGTATTGTGCAAAGACCTCCTTTGACAGATCGTGGTGTGCAAGACAATGACAGATACACTGCATTCCAAAACAAGATCGGCGGAAGAGTATTACCGGAGTTTTTATCGATAACAGATAATCCCGGATTGCAACAATTTGATGGCACTTCTTTGGTCGGACATTATGCAATTGATGATGAAGGAACCCCCGCACAATCTGTGAATCTTGTCGAAAAAGGATATCTCAAAACATTATTGGCAGGTCGTACACCCACAAAGAGAATTCGCTCTTCAAATGGTCATTCCCGGGGCGGAGCGCCAATCTATGGGGTTATGCAATTGACTTCCACCGATAAGAAAAAGGAAGTAGATTCAAAAGCAATGAAAGCCAAGATGATGTCTCTCTGCAAAGCCAGAGAATTGCCATATGGTATCATCATTCGAAAGGTATTGAATCAGAATATTCTCTACACAGTGCTATATGAGCAAACCTCGGGTGAATTTCCATTTGCCCAAGGTGATTCAAAATTGACTGTCCTTGAAGCATATAAAGTATTTCCGGATGGAAAGGAAGAGAGAGTACGTGGTGGTGAATTGGCAGGAATCGGACCGGCATCATTCAAGGATATTTTATTGGTTGGAAAAAAAAGTCGAGCATATAATTTGTTGGCTTCTTCAGTGGTATCATCTTTCTTGACCGGTGGATCACAATTCGTTTCTGCTTCGCTTATTATACCTGATATACTACTTGAAGACATAGAATTCAAACCTTTGGAAAGTGATTTTCCAAAGCCGCCACTCATTGCCTCGCCAATGGATAAATAATGAACTTTTTATGATTGGGAGGGGTTACAGCCTCCCATTGTTATTTCTAGGAATTTCAACATGTCTATTATCAAATCTCCACGTGGTTCTGAGCTACATTGCGCGAATTGGCAAATTGAAGCCGCTTATAGAATGATTCAAAACAATTTGGATCCGGAAGTTGCCGAGCATCCTGAAAAATTGATTGTCTATGGTGGATATGGCAAGGCTGCCAGAAATCACGCCTCTCTGCAAGCAATTCTCGATTCACTCAAATCAATGAATCCTGATGAGACATTACTGGTTCAATCAGGGAAGCCGGTAGGTATAGTACCAACACATGAACATGCACCAAAAGTCATCATTGCAAATTCAAATCTTGTTGGTAATTGGGCCAATTGGGATGAGTTTCGAAGACTCGATGAATTGGGACTCATGATGTATGGTCAAATGACGGCAGGAAGTTGGATTTATATCGGAACCCAAGGAATCGTACAAGGTACCTATGAAACATTCGCGGAATGTGCGAGACAACATTTTGGTGGAGATTTATATGGTCGTTTTGTCCTTACAGCCGGACTTGGCGGAATGGGCGGAGCACAACCGCTTGCCGCAACATTCAATGGGGCTGTTGCATTATGCATTGAAATAGATGAAAGTCGCATTGATAAACGCATTCATGATGGCTATTGTGATGTGAAGATCCATGACTTGGATGAAGCTTTGCAAAAAGTGCAAGAATGCGTCAATGTAAGAAAAGCATTATCAATTGGACTCGTTGGCAATGCAGCGGAAATTCTACCGGAACTCGTACGAAGAAATGTCATTCCGGATGTCGTCACCGATCAAACTGCGGCCCATGATCCATTGAATGGCTATTATCCTGCGGGAATGTCGAAAGCAGAAGCTGATGCTTTGAGAGAATCTGACCCTGTAACATATCTTGAAAAGACGCATCATTCAATCGGTGAGCATGTGAAGGCCATGCTTGCTTTTCAAGAACAAGGAGCAATTGTCTTCGATTATGGAAATAACTTGCGTGGTGTGGCAAGAGATAAAGCAGGTATTGAGAATGCTTTTGATTTTCCCGGTTTTGTACCTGCATATATCAGGCAATTATTCTGTGATGGTAATGGACCTTTCAGATGGGTTGCATTATCGGGCGATCCCCAAGATATTGCAGTCACAGATCAAGCAATAATGGAATTATTCCCTGAGCATGAAGGACTTCATCGCTGGATAAAGAATGCACAATCAAGAATCGGGTATCAAGGTTTACCAGCAAGAATCTGTTGGCTGAATTATGGCGAAAGAGCCAAAGCCGGCAAATTATTCAATGATTTAGTGAGAGATGGAAAGGTATCAGCTCCTATAGTCATCGGAAGAGATCACCTTGATTGTGGTTCTGTTGCCTCACCCTATAGAGAAACGGAAGCAATGTTGGATGGTTCTGATGCAATTGCGGACTGGGTATATCTCAATTTTGCATTGAATACGCTTGGTGGCGCAACATGGGTTTCTCTGCATCATGGTGGAGGCGTCGGAATGGGACTATCACTCCACTCAGGTATGGTGATTGTCGCAGATGGAACTTTAGGTGCAGAACAAAGGTTGCAAAGAGTCCTCACATATGATCCATTAATGGGCATTTTACGACATACAGATGCAGGCTATAAGCGGGCTCTGGGGAATGCAGAAAAGTTTGGCATAAAAATTCCTTTATACCCTATAGTTAGAGATTAATGATTGAAAACAGAAGATTTGACAGGAAAAACAGACAAAATGACATTGCGATGTCAAAGTGTCAATAAAAAGTGTCAGATACTGTAATAATGACAGACAATATTTTTTCTCACTCAAGAAAGGACTGAATGGTTCAATCAGCTACTACTTTTCGAAATGACAATAGGTCATCGAATTCATCCAATGTTCCAAGGAGAATGATCATGCAAGAATTTATCGAAAGATCTACAAATGAGATGGACACAACAATGATGAGTGTTGTCCATGAAACTCAAGCTCCGGCCAATGTCTACTTTGATGATGAGCGTTTTGGAGCACCCAAGGATGAAGTAGCGATTTCCACCACACTTACGGGAGAAGAGAGAATGGACTTAGTATTGCAAATCGAGGCCTTGTTTAAGGCAGACCGAAAGCGCTTTTTGAGTTTTATCCGCCAACGCGTTCGTAGTCAGGAAGATGCTGAAGATATTTTGCAAGATGTATTCGCAAATGTCATTTCTGCTGCCGGACATGTTCAAAGACCCATCGAGAATCTTGCTTCCTGGGTTTTCACTGCAGTCAGAAATAAAATCATCGACTTCTACCGTAAAAAGCGTGCAGATACATTCTCGGATTTAATCACTCCACGCCAAAAAGAAGAAGGCAATGATTCACTCGATTATCTCTTGGGAGATATGTCGTATAATCCCGATGGAGATTTACTTCGTAAAACCATTTGGGAAAGAGTTCAAGAAGCATTGAAAGAATTGCCAGATGAGCAACGCGAAGTATTTGAAAGAAACGAATTTCATGGAGTTTCTTTCAGAGAAATGTCTGAAGAAACCGGAGTGAATATCAATACACTCCTTGCTCGCAAAAGATATGCAGTTTTGCACCTTCGCGAACGTTTGAAAGATATCTATGCTTCCATGAGTTATTAATAAGTATGCTTAATCCGAAAAGCCCAATCTTCAAGGTTGGGCTTTTTTGTTTTTATCGCTTTTGATTTACACTATATAATGTCGAAATTTACACCATGAATATATTCCCAATTCTCATACGCCTATCCTTATTGCTGATTGGATGCCAGTCCATTGTGCAGTTATTTGCAAATGGTCCAAAAATTCTGATTGTTACAGCTCATCCGGATGATGAAACAGCATTCGCGGCAACTATTTTCAAGATCACACATGATCTGAATGGATTTGCTGATATTCTGCTTGTTACTAATGGAGAAGGTGGATATAAATATTCCACGCTTGCTGAAGACATATATGGAAAGGAATTGACTGATGAACAATCAGGTCGTAAAGCACTACCCACAATTCGAAAAAAGGAATTGATGTCGGGTGGTGCATATATTGGCTTGCGAGATTATCACTTCATGGATCAACAGGATACAGGATATACTCTCAATGCAGATTCTGTACTGAATATCGTTTGGGACACAGCGACTGTCATTCAACGAATCAGAGATCTACAATCTAGACATTCTTATGATTTTATCTTTACATTACTTCCTGTCATATCCACTCATGGACATCATAAAGCCGCTACTATCCTGGCTTTGAGAGCAGTGAAAGGGATGCCTGAAATGAAAAGACCAATTATAGTTGGATGCAGTGTAACTGATTCAACAAAAGTAATTCCTGAACCTTTTCTTGGTCTAACTACATATCCGGAAACACTGATGAATGAACAATCACCGATTGATCATTTCAATAGACTTACTCCATTTGGCTTTCAACAGAAATTGAATTATCAAATCATTGTGAATTGGCTTATTGCCGAACATAAGTCCCAAGGTGCAATGCAATTGGCTATGGGAAAAGGACAGTTTGAACAATTCTGGAATTATGCTTTGAATGGAAAATCCGGTGTAGAAAAAATCCTGGAACTTGCTGAATCATTGAGGAAATCATCACGTAAAGAGTTTCAACAAAAGAAGTGAATCAGTATTTCACACAGAACATATCATCACCACATCAAAAGAACATATCATGCCAAGATTTAAAATAACATGTGAATATGAAGGAACGCGATTTTCTGGCTGGCAGGTTCAGAAAAATGCACGAACAGTACAAGGAGAATTGATTGGTGCTTCAAAGTCAATTTTCAATACGGATGCATTTGAGCTCTATGGTTCAGGAAGAACAGATGCTGGTGTACATGCCTTGGAACAGGTTTTTCACCTAGATGTGGATACCATGTTGGCACCTCATATCATTCAACTCAAAATGAATGATGCATTGCCGGCAGATATTTCCATTCGGAATGTGCAGAAAGTTGCAAAGCAATTTCATGCAAGACATGATGCGATAGAAAGAACATATGTGTATCAAATATCAACAAGAAGAACAGCATTCGGAAAGAGATATGTGTGGTGGGTGAAAGATCAATTGTCAGTACAACAGATGCAAGAAGCGGCAAAGCACTTTAAAGGAATGCATGATTTCCGTTCATTCACTGCAGATGATCCTGATATGAAATCCACAAAAGTGGAGATCACCGATATCAAAGTGAATGTACAAGGTGATTTACTTGTCATTACCATTTCCGGTTCACATTTTTTGTGGAATATGATACGAAGAATGATCGGCATATTGGTAGAGATTGGACGAGGAAAGCAATCTCCTGATATCATACCCACATTACTCAAGAAAAAATCTGATCTTCCGGCTTCTTTCACTGCGCCACCATCCGGCTTATTTCTTGCATCTGTTCGATATGAGAATGATCCTAAGAAGAATATCCAAACAATGCTGAATGTCACATGAGAATATTGAGCATCATCGTACTAGTTTTTACTCTGAATGCATGTTCAGATTCTATTATCACTTCTCCCGATCAAATCGTGTTTCCGGAGACTAATGTGAGTTATCAGCAACAAGTTAGGCCATTATTGGAATTGACTTGTGCATTTTCCGGGTGTCACGATACAGAAACAGCGGTGGCCGGAATTGATGTAACCGGTTATTTTCAATTGACTTCCAGAGCAGGACTCATCATTCCCGGAAGACCGGATAATAGCTTGTTAATACAGATTCTTGAGGGAAAACAAGGACATCTCCTCACATTTCAGAATAGAATCAGTGATGCTCAAAAAAGGGGTGTGCGACAATGGGTATTGGAAGGAGCAATGAATAATTAATGTGTGATGGCAAAAATTATGGGAACTAGCCAAGAAAAATATTTGTTTTGACAATATGTGTGATAACAAATAAATTTGTGTGTTCTTTTTCCCACTTTTCACCCTAAACACCATGATGAAGTTCTTTTTCTTGTCTGCGATTATCGCATTGACACTTGTTTCTTGTACCGATGATGATAATGTGGTCAATATCGGTGGCGGAGATACAGTAATCACAAAAACCTTTGTAGGGCAAGTTCCGGATACGCTTATTTCCAAGTATTTGTACTTCTCTTTTGAAGCGGACAGTTTCATCCCTGCTTCTCAGTCAGGATCAGATGCATGGGATATTCGCCTTCCATATCTCTATGGAGGTGGTAAAACCCGTTCAATTGATATCGTATTGAATTCCGGAACAATCAATATCAATGGCAAAACAAAGGGGAGAATCATTGATACAACATTTGATTTACTACAAAGCGCCCCGATTGATGATCAATTGAAGATTGATGATACAACTATCACTAATCGCATCATTCCGATTGCAATTGATGGAACCGGCATGTTTACATATGAACCAGCTTCAAGAACAATTAATCCTGCTCCTCAGAAGACCTTGGTACTGAAGACAAAGTCAGGTAAGTATGTGAAGTTTCAGGTATTATCCTTGTATAAAGGGCAACCTGCAACTCCGAGTATGATGTCGGAACTTGGTTATTACTCTTTCCGTTATGCAAAAAGTAATAGCCGAAACCTCAAAACCAATTGAGTTTGATCCTTTGTCATCAGAAGCTCCTTTGGTAAATTTGTATGATTCATAAAGTCCATTGGAGTGAACCATGTACGGAAGCGTTAGCATAATTGACATAGAAAACAGTGCAAAAATGCTCGATGAGGATCCAGTTCTTCTCGCTCGTTTTGAAGAGAAGATTCAAAATGGCGAAAAGATCGAGCCACATGATTGGATGCCCAAAGAATATAGAAGACAATTGATTCGCATGATTGAGCAACATGCTCATTCCGAGATCATTGGTGCATTGCCCGAGGGAACTTGGATCACACGTGCTCCCGGTTTCAAGCGCAAAATGGCATTGATGGCCAAAGTTCAGGATGAGAGTGGTCATGCACAATTACTCTACAATGCAGCCGAAACATTAGGAAAAACCCGTGAAGAGATGATTAATGATCTTATCAATGGGAAATCAAAATATTCCAATGTGTTTAATTATCCTGCGAAGACATGGGCGGATACAGCTGTCATTGCATGGCTTATCGATGCATCTGCAATTATCAATCAAGTGACCAATTCCAAAGGATCTTATGGTCCATACTGCAGAGCACTTGAGCGTATTTGCATGGAAGAGTCCTTTCATCTTCGATACGGATATGACAATGTTGTGACTCTTGCAACAGGTACGCAACAGCAAAGAGAAATGGTGCAAGAAGCATTGAATCGCTGGTGGCAACCCATCATGCATTTCTTCGGGCCACCGGACAAAGCTTCCGTACACTCTGAAATCCTCATGCGCTGGAAAGTAAAGATGGCCAGCAATGATGATATGCGTCAACAATTTTTTAATCAATATGTCCCAAAAATTCTGGAATTGGGCTTAAGCATTCCTGATTCAGGTTTGATTAAGAATAAAGAAACCGGAAAGTGGGATTTTTCCGATCCTGATTGGAATGAATTCTTTGAAGTAATCAAAGGAAATGGTCCTTGCAATAAAGAGCGTATTGCGGTAAGACGCATGGCAGAAGAGCAAGGAGCATGGGTACGCCGAGCATTGAAGAAAACTAATGCATATACGGTACCACTTTCCTGATTCTT
>JALRFC010000058.1 GCA_023253875.1 Candidatus Kapaibacterium sp. | reverse complement strand
ATGGAGAATATGTTGGCAGTAAGGAGTATTTGTAATGAATACAATATTCCTCTCATCATTGATGGATGCCGAATAGCTGAAAACTCTTATTTCATTAAACATCGGGAACCCGATTATGAGCATCTCTCCTATCGAGAGATTGCTCAACAAATGTTACGACTTGGAGATGCATTCATCATGAGTGCCAAAAAGGATGGATTGGTGAATATTGGTGGATTACTCACCATCAAGGATGAAGAACTCGCCACGAAATGTTCGAACCAGTTGATTATTTCCGAAGGTTTTACAACCTATGGTGGTCTTGCAGGTCGCGATATGGAAGCATTAGCAATTGGGCTCAGAGAAGTATTTGATTCTGATTATTTGAATTATCGCATACGAAGTACAGCATATCTCGGTGAACATTTACATACCATAGGTATTCCTGTTATCCTTCCAATAGGTGGCCATGCAGTCTATATAGATGCGCATGCGCAATATCCTGAAATCCCAATACATGAATTCCCCGGCCAAGCACTCGTTTGTGATTTATATGTAGAAGGAGGCATTCGATCGGTTGAAGTAGGAAGTGTCATGTTTGGGTCCAAAGATAAAGAAGGACATTTCATACCTGCGAGCAAAGAATTAGTCAGACTAGCAATTCCTAGAAGAGTCTATACACAAAGTCATATTGACTATGTCATTGAAATATTTGGAGATCTCTTGCAGGCCAAAAAGAGAACCCATGGGTATGCCATCGTTTCAGAATCGCCATTTCTCAGACATTTCACAGCACGATTTAAAGAAATCGAATAAGGATTATTAAATGAAAAAGAACATTCTCAAAAGATCTTGGGCAGAACCATACAAAATCAAGATGGTGGAATTGCTCAAAGTAACTTCCAAACAACAAAGAGTAAAGGCACTCAAAGAAGCAGGATTTAACACTTTTCTGCTCAGATCAGAAGATGTATATATAGATCTTTTGACCGATAGTGGAACTAGTGCCATGAGTGATAGACAATGGAGCGCATTCATGACGGGAGATGAGGCATATGCAGGAAGTAAAAGTTATTATGCATTGGAACAAACAATTCAGGAATATTATGGATACAAATACATTGTTCCAACGCATCAAGGCAGGGCGGCTGAAAATATACTCTCTCAAATCCTCATCAAAAAAGGAGATATAGTCCCTGGAAACATGTATTTCACAACTACTCGATTGCATCAGGAATTGGCTGGAGGACAATTCAAAGATATCATCATAGATGAAGCACATGATCCATATAATGAACATCCTTTTAAAGGGAATATTGATCTGGATAAACTGGATGCACTCGTAAAAAAATACGGAGCTAAGAAGATTCCATATATCAGCATAGCTACCAATGTGAATATGGCTGGCGGACAACCAATTAGCATGCAAAATCTCAAGGAATTACGATCATATACCAAGAAGAATGGAATTCGTATCATTCATGACATGACACGTGTTGCCGAGAATGCTTACTTTATTCAACAAAGAGAAAAAGGGTATGCGAATATGTCGGTAAAAGACATTGTCCTCCAAATCTGCAAACTCACAGATGGTGCAACTATGAGTGCAAAAAAAGATGCACTCGTGAATATAGGGGGATTCATGGCAACAAATGAATGGGATATTTTTGAAGAAGCAAGAAATTTGGTTGTTGTTTATGAAGGATTACATACCTATGGCGGTCTCGCAGGAAGAGATATGGAGGCAATCGCTGTCGGTATCAAGGAAAGTGTCAATGATGATCATCAAAAAGCAAGAATCGGTCAAGTTGAATATCTAGGAAACAGAATGATGAATCTTGGTATTCCAATCGTGAAACCTATCGGTGGACATGGCGTTTTCATTGATGCAAAAGCATTTCTTCCACATCTGAGCCAAGATGTTTTCCCTGCACAAACACTTGCCGCTGAATTATATGTGGACTCAGGCGTTCGAACTATGGAACGTGGTATAATCTCTGCAGGTAGAAAAGCAAATGGTCAGCACCATTATCCAAAATTGGAACTTGTGAGACTCACCATTCCTCGAAGGGTATATACGCAAGCTCATATGGATGTGGTGGCTGAGTCAACCGCAATAGTATATGATAAAAGACACTCAATCAAAGGGTTAGAAATGATCTATGAACCGAAATATCTTCGATTCTTTCAAGCAAGATTTAAGAAATTGACATAAAGTAAGTTGCCTACTCCACTTCTTGAATCCCCTTTTCAGTAATTTGCAGCCATTCTATCATAACAATTGCATTGTTGACATGGAATGGCTTTTTTTATGCATTGCCGGAATTTTTGAAATGGGCTGGCCAATTGGCATGAAAATGACTCAAGATCCTGAAAAGCGATTGTGGGGCATGATTCTTGCAATTGTCTCAATGCTTTTGAGTTTTTATTTTTTGTGGCTAGCACAGAAAACCATCCCGATTTCCACTGCCTATATGGTATGGACCGGAATTGGGGCCATTGGTACTATGACCATTGGCATCATTTTTTTCGGTGATTCTTCCAGCATATGGCGATTGCTATCAGCATTCTTGGTTCTTGCCGGAATTCTGGGCTTAAAACTCAGTACAGGATAGACTATCACTGTATATGAATCGTCATGTTCGGGCGCTTGAGATTGCATACTTTATCATGAATATATGAAGAGAAATCCGAAAAGAGTATTGGTTGGAATGTCCGGAGGAGTTGATTCTTCCGTGGCTGCATGTTTATTGCATGAGCAAGGATATGAAGTGATTGGCATTACTATCAAAACATATAGATATGAAGATGTTGGCGGAAATGTTGGGAATGATTCCTCTTGTTGCTCACTCGATGGTATCAATGATGCAAGACGTGTTTGCAATGCACTAGGAATTCCTCACTATGTCGTTGATTGGTCCGAGCGATTCAAAGAAGAAGTCATTGACTATTTCGTTGAAGATTATCTAGCCGGTAATACGCCTAATCCATGCGTTAAATGTAATCGTACCATCAAATGGGGCGAAATGATTCGCAAAGCCAATATGCTTGGGGCGGAATGGATTGCCACTGGACACTATGCGAATATCAGATGCGATGCAGAAACGGGAAGATATATTCTGTCTCGAGATTCCGACAATATCAAAGATCAATCCTATGCCTTATGGGGCTTGCAACAAGAACATCTATCACGAACCTTGTTTCCGCTGACAGGATATACAAAAGATCGATCCAGAGCAGATGCTGAACGATTCGGACTTATGATTGCCAAAAAACCTGAATCATATGAAATCTGCTTCATTCCCGACAATGATTATAAGCGCTTCATGCGTGATATGGTACCCAATCTTGAAGAAAGAGCTGGCCAAGGTGATATTGTGATGGATGGTGAAGTGATAGGTTCACATCAAGGATATCATGGATTTACTGTCGGACAAAGAAAAGGTCTCGGCATTTCCCATCCTGAACCACTCTATGTATTAGATGTGCTAGCAGATTCAAATACTGTACTAGTTGGTACTGAAGAACATTTACTCTCAAAAGAGCTTATCGCACATTCAATCAATCTTATCAAATATGCCGAGATTGATGGCACAAAGACCTTTACGGTAAAGATTAGATACAAAGATGAAGGCGCTCCGGCAGATTGCACAATGCTTCCCGATGGCACATTGCATGTCAAGTTTCATGAATGCAGAAAGGCAATCACGCCAGGTCAATCCATCGTGCTCTATGAAGGAAATGATGTCATTGGAGGCGGAATCATTGACCGCATCACTCATCATGAGATGAATGAATGATATTTGCTTGGTATCATAGACAATACATTGCCATGAAATCATGTTTGATTCTCATCTTACTCTTTATACCCGGACTACTCTTTTCACAATTCAGACAAGGAACAAGCCCGCAAAAAAAAATGTCAGTATTCCACGCTGATGCACTCTGGTTCAAAGCCGATGGAGATTCATTGCCATTCATAGATGTCTATGCGACAATTCCCTATGAGTCACTACAATTCATCCCTGAAAAGCAAGGATTTAGCGCGAGTATTTCTATCTCGCTTTCAGTTCGAGATACCACCGGAAAGAAAATTGCCGAACAATCCATGGATCGCAAGATTTTTGCTGAGACCTATGAACAGTCCAGAGGTGCTAATGCTGAATTCCATCATGTGCAATTTCGTGTCCCCGCAGGATTTGGATATCATACCTGTTTCGTGAATGTTCATGATGCCGTGGCTAATACTGATATTCGAGAGATTCGAACTCTTACCATTCCGATATGGTCCAAACAAGAAAAAGAGCATCGCTATGTATTCAGTTCAATAATGTATGCATCAGCAATTGAAGAAAAACAAGGCGGAAAAATTGTCATCACACCGCATCTATCCAATAATGTCGCAAGTCTTTTGGATGGTTTCTTTCTCTATGTGGAATTATATCATGTAGGAGCACCAAAAGATGAAATCATTGGTATTTCTTATAGGATTACTGATGAACAACAACAGGAAGTCTTTCTGAAATCAGTCCCAATTACCTATTCATCAGGAAGAGCAGAATCACAGCATCTCTATATACCGGTAAAACAAATGCCGATATTACGTACAGGAAATTATATGATGACCATCATGGCTCATACCATGAAACAAGATTCAATAGACAAAGAATTAACTCGAATCTCCAGAACACTCACAATCGAAAAAACAATTAGTGGCATTGTCTATCAAGACTTAAAAAAAGCGATCAGACAATTACGATTTATTGCAACTCAAGCTGAAATTGATCATATCAATGAAGGCGAGGATGAAGAAACTAAGAGAATGTTGTTTGAAGAATACTGGAAAGGTATTGATCCGAATCCATCCACATCTCGCAATGAAGCATTCGAAGAATATTATGGTCGCATAGACTATGCAAATAAGAATTTCAGATCGTATACCGATGGTTGGATGACAGATATGGGAATGGTCTATATCATCTTTGGTCAGCCCTTTCAAGTGGAACGTACTCCACGAGGTTCTGATGGTAGAACATTTTCTAGATGGATCTATCAAAATCAACGACAATTCACTTTTGTGGACAATAGTGGATTTGAAGACTTTCGTCTTACAACTCCCTTTCCCACAGGCATTAAGTATAGATATTCGGGGACTCAATAATGCAAAGGAATTTCAAGCTCCATCTCTTAGTCTTTGGGATGCTCCTATTGTCGGGTTGTCATACATATGACAATTTCACAACCTATTTCAATACCTATTACAATATGGATAGATTGATTTGGGAAACGGAGTATGATTTTGAAGGTACTGAAATCATGCGCAGGCAAAAACCTCGCGTGCTTACTCCTGTTGATAGCGGTTTGCGTTTTGGACTCGATGCTTTCGGAAGACCGGCAGAGATACCTCAATTTTTGAAAGACATCATGATTGAGCAAACAAGACTTCAACCTGTGAAAGTGAAATTGGACTCGGTCATCATCAAAGGATCCAAAATCCTCAAACAACATCCAAAATCAGATTATGTTGAAGGTACATTGCTCTTGATGGCAAAATCATTCTTCTATCAAAGTGAATGGGTTTCAGCAGAAATCAAATGCTCAGAATTGATTGACCGTTTTGCTTTGGGTGATAAGTCTCCGGATGCACACTTATTGCTATCAAAAGTCTATCTCATCCAAAGAAAATATGCACTCGGCAAAACAATGTTGTCGAGAACTGTTGATATCGCTTGGTATAAAAAACGATATGATATTCTCTCCGAAGCTTTCCGATTAATGGCTGAACAAGCGATCTTCGATAATGATGAAGAAGAAGCCGTGAGACCATATAGACAGGCAATTGCTCAAAGTGATGATGGAGAAATACGTGCTCGATGGCAATTGGACCTTGCATCATTGTACTATAGATTAGGAAAATTCGACAGAGCATTGAAAGAGTTCAATGCTGTCTTGGATGAAAGTCCTGAGCTTGTTCAAGAGTTCGAAGCAGAATTGTACAAGGCTTCCTGTTTGACATATCTCAATAAACATGAAGATGCACAAGCTATCCTCGATGATCTTGATGGAAATGAGAATTTCAAGGAATTCAAACCGGATATTCTTGCTCAAAGACTTCGTATGCTTCGCATTCAAGGGAAGAAGGAAGAATTTGATAAAATGGCCTCGGAAGCACAAAAGTTTGCCGGCTTTACTGCTATACCCGTAGTCTATTTCGAGCATGCCATGGATCTCTATAAAAAAGGTAAGTATGAAGAAGCAAAATCATATTTCGCCAAATCAAAACCCGTAAAATCTCAAGTGAGTCCTGCGGCAGCAAAGTATTATGGATTATTGGCTGAATGGGGACAAAAACATGATGTGTTGAACAAAACCAAACCGGTGATTGATACTTCACATACAGATTCATCCAAAACGATCATCCATGATTCCATCCATGCTCAGCATACAATGATCAATTATCAATTGGCCAGAATTCATGATCAATTGAATAATCAGGATTCAGCATTGATATATTATACGATTGCAGCAATATCTGCCCGAATGAGCGATTCCAATCGAGCGCAATATTTGTTCAGTTATCAGAAAATGATTCGTAAACATCAACCTGAATTGGCTGATTCGATTCTGGAAATTCTTGCTTATGATTATGGAAAAACCGAGTATGGACAGGAAGCGCGAGTGCAAATGGGCTTTACTGAAGCAGTGGTAATTGATACATTGGCGGAATTATATTCATCTGGCATTCGCTTCCGCAATATCTCGAATTATATATTGGCAGCGCGACAATTCAATCGCATAGCCGAAGAATATCGTGATTCTCCCCTTGCTCCAAAAGCACTCTATTCTCTCGGGTGGATGTTTGAAAATATACTCATGCAATCCGATAGTGCCTTATATTATTATCGCCTGCTGGTTGAACGCTATCCGCAATCAGAATATGCTAAAGATGTAAGGGCCGGCGTAGAAATCGCTCTCGCACATCAAAGTGGTTTATATGATATCAATACAGGTAAAATGCTAGATAGGAAGCCAATCATTGATACATTGCAAGCATCTCCAATTGATTCAACTGCTCAACCAAACACGCTGAGTCAACAGCCACTGGATAATGCTCGAACTCTATCAGACCCAAATGCGAATCAACCCAAAGAGCAGCTCAAACAGCGCAGACCAAATCCAAATAATCAATTGATTAATCCAAATCAGCCTATGCAATTGCCGGCGAATGCTCCCATACCCGGAAATATGCAGATTTCACTTCCCCAAGATGCAAGTCCCGCTGATTCCATGAACATTGGAGATCCGCCTTAATCAATACATTGCCAAATACCTGGCAATTCTCTTCCTTGTTCTTGATAGTCCAATCCATATCCAATGATAAACACGGCTGGAATGGTAAAACCTATATATGCTGTTGAAAGATCAATTTGATGTTGATCGGGTTTTGAAAAAAGCGATACAATCGTACACGATGCAATGTTTGCAGTTTCAAGCATGCTCTTCAATTCAGTGATCGTCCTACCGGAATCAATGATATCTTCAATGATGAGAATATGTTTTCCCGCATAGTCTCCGATTAATGGATCAGTCATTACCACACCCGTAGAAATCGTACCACCTCGATAACTTGATGCGCGAATCATTTCAATGCGCATCGGGATATTGAGTTGTCTCACTACATCAGCCGCAAAAATGAATGCACCTTTCAATGTAATGAGCACGGTGATTTCTTCAGCTCCCGCAAAATGTTCATTCAATGATTGAGCAATTTCATGGACTCTCTTTGCAATTACATCGGGAGAAATGAATTCTTTGAACTGAAGATCAAGTATGGTTTTGATTTCTGACATGGCTTTCTCAATAATGACAATTCATATTACTGAATTATCATCAAAATTCAAGGATATGCCGAATGCCAAACATGATGGTGGTTTGCACATCATTCACAGAGAAGTCTTTTTGAGGAGTATAAAGCAACATCGGAGAAGCTGTCAATGACCAATGATCATTGATATCATAAGCCATTGAAAACCCTAATGACGTCATAGCAATACCGGAAACAGTCTGTAATTTTCCGGGTCTATTTATCAATAATCTGCGCGTCGCAATTGTATATCTTGTGCCAACGATAGATGCGATTGGTGAGAATCTAATATCACCCCATTGGAACATTCCCATCAAGGTAAGTGCGAGATAATTCACAGTCTCTGTTTCTGCACCAAACATTCTATCATAAGAAAGATCAATCATGAATGAAGATGACATCGCAGTGGCATTGAACGTAAGCATATTTGGTATGCCCGCAACAGGATTGATAGAATCAGTTGGATAGCCAAATCGCGTGAATTGTACCCCCAGATCTAGCCAATCGGATGCTGAATATTGATAACCAATTCTCGCATTCCAACCTTGCGGCCCGGGCTGATCGCCAACTCTTCTTGCAATATCAATTCCTGCCAAGAATCCACCTATATGTGAGGTTTCAGTCCCTATCGACATAATTCCTTGACTTCCACTCAAATTAACCCCATTCTGCACTTGCCTATTTCGAAGCATGATTCCCGAACTAAGCGTCCAAGGTAGCGGCTCATCATATATATCAGCCAACCATGTTGTATCTTCAAGATCCAGCGAATCATCGAGCATCAAATCCAGCGAATCATCAAGCATCAAATCCAGCGAATCATCGAGCATCAAATCCAGCGAATCATCAAGCATCAAATCCAGCGAATCATCGAGCATCAAATCCAGCGAATCATCAAGCATCAAATCCAGCGAATCATCGAGCATCAAATCCAGCGAATCATCGATGATTTCAATATCAAACATATCATCTGGATCACTGGGTAGATCTTGTGCATTGGCAGATATACATATGAAAACACTCCCCATCATAGAGATGAGGAGTGTTTTCAGACTTGATGAATGCATCAAACTCA
>JALRFC010000057.1 GCA_023253875.1 Candidatus Kapaibacterium sp. | reverse complement strand
GTTCAGACGTGTGCTCTTCCGATCTAGACATATGTAAGCAATCTGATATTCATGATGAGCGAATTGCTTTCTTGAGATATTTGACAAAAAGAGAAGAATCCATTGAATATTCACTGCTTTACCAGGATGGTTCCTATCCACGATTAAGGGCTTTTATAGATCATTGGAGTTCTCAACAACAAGTCAATAGAAAACATCAACCAATTCATGATACTCAGTCATTCAATAGAGATGTATTTTCCATAACTGAATTGAATGAATTTGCAGAATGTCCATATCTCTATTTTTCAAAAAGAGCATTGAGACTCAAAGAAGAAGATACCGTGACTTCATGGATTTCTTCATTGGAAAATGGATTATTCTTTCATGATGTTCTCTATAAGTTCTATACTTCTAAGCTGTTTCCGAAGCAAAGCAAATATTCTGTCACCCCAATTCAATTTGATCCTTCCAAGAAAGAGGAATATAAGTCTGAATTATATAGTATAGCTCTCAGAGAATTTTCATTGATAGATTATGCTCATCCTTTTATCGAAGTGGAACGACAAACGATTTTTGGCAATGAAGAAAAAGGCATACAAGGTAGACTTGACCTATGGTTTGAGATGGAATGGAATGCAATGAAAACTTCCACATATAAACCCACACTCTTCGAAATAGGATTTGGAAATAAACATGATAGTATTCCGGCAGTTGATCTAGGCAAAGGATTACGACTCAAAGGAAAAATTGATCGGATTGAACTATCACAAGATGTACAATCATTTGTCATAGCTGATTATAAGACCGGAAAAAAAATACCGAATAATGCAGACATCAATAAAGGAAAAGAACAACAGATGCCTTTATATGCACTTGCTGCAGAATCATTTCTTCAATCAGAATTTCAGTTGAAAGGATGCAAGCCAAAGCATGCTGTCTATTATTCTCTCCATGATGCAACCGCAAAGATTGTCATGGATCCCGAACAAAAAAGATCGCCTTCTCTACCCTTGGAACAACTGCTGACATTATCCCAAGACCATGTTGCATCAATCAAATCGGGTGATTTTCGACTCAAAGTCAAAAAAGATGCATTTTGTGAACATTGCACATTTGATTCCCTCTGTAGAATCAAAGCCATTCCTCCAATGCGAGGTGAAATCAGCACGACTGAGGAAGAATAATCTATGTTAATAGCCTTCAATAAGCCCTATGGTATCATTTCTCAATTCACAAGGGATGGATCAACAAATGGTACACTAGCTGATTTTGACTTTCCAAAAGATGTGTATCCCATAGGTAGATTGGATGCGGATTCTGAAGGATTATTATTACTCAGTGATGAAACAAGGCTTAATGCACAACTTCTATTACCCGAGCATGCACATAAGCGCATTTATCATGTACAAGTGGAAGGTATTCCAGATGAACAGGATATGAATTTGCTTCAGGGAGGAACGCTTGTCATACAAGGACATACAATACTTCCATGTTCCGCTGCTCTCATTCATCCAATCTATCAAGCAAGAATACCTCCAATACGCGTCAGAAAAACCATCCCTGATTCATGGATTGAGCTCAAGATGCAGGAAGGAAAAAATAGACAAGTACGTAAAATGACCGCTGCGATAGGACATCCCACATTACGACTCATCAGAGTGGGAATCGGAGAGTTTCTATTGAAAGATATAGATCCCGGCACATGGCGACAGATTACTACTGAAGAACGAATTCTCATATTCTCTAAGAGATGATAGAATGGAATGTCTCTATGCTCCCGATCTAACTGTAGATTCAAAAGAAATACAATTAACTCCAGATGAATCGAAACATGCCAAAGTACTACGCTTACAAGATGGTGATGCACTGTTATTATCATCAGGTATGGGAATTCTAGGAAAAGGTCATCTACGATATATCTCGAAAGATGTCATTCAAGTCAGCATACAAGAATGCAGAGAAATGGCGCATGAACTTCCCTTTTCATTCGGCATCATGTTTCCGATTTTATCTTCTCGTGAAAGAATGGAATTTGCCATCGAAAAATTGACAGAACTTGGTATTCAAGACATATATCCATTTAGAAGTGCCAGAAGTCAAGTACACTCCATTGATATTGAACGATTGCAATCAAAAGCGCTTTCTGCCATGAAACAATGTAAAAGATCCATCCTTCCGAGAATTTCTCCCATAAGCAATGTCCTGGACATTGAAACTATCGCACAGAACTATGCGACCATGATTCTCGGTGATATACAAGGATTCACAGCCATTCCCGATTCCCTTGAAAAACGGACATCCATGCTCTTGTGCATTGGTCCTGAAGGTGGATTTTCCGATGAAGAATTGACAATACTGCGCTCTTTTAAACAAACAATACCGATCAGACTCGGAAATTCTCGTTTACGAGCAGAGACAGCAGGCATTGCATTGGCATCCATCATTTCCTTTCATCATGCTTGAGCATTGTCACACAAAAAATAAATGACATTTTTGCATTACTTACTGAACTACTTTTCGGCATTGTAAATGAGATACTTCTATTCCTTTTTGTTCTTTTTCATACCCATCATTGTATCAGCGCAATTCACAGGAATTGATTCAAAAAACTTTCCGAATATCCGCGCTTATGGAGGTGGAACAATATTCACCAATGCCAAGACTTCAGACTTTACTGTTATTGAGAATGGACTTTCGATGACCAATGGCATGTCCGTTGAATGTTCCACTGCTGTCAATGATCCCTCGGTGAGCGTGGTACTCGTGATAGATATCAGTGAGTCCATGAATGAACGCATGAGCAATGGAAGAACAAAGCTAGAGTGGATGAAGAATGGAGCAAAGAATTTCATCAATTCACTGGTCTTCAATGGAACCACCCAATGTGCTATCATCACATTCAATGGCATGTCCTATATCTTGAGTGATTTTCAAACTACTGCAAGACCACTCAATGAAGCGATAGATGGGATTCAATATGGTCTTGGAGCGACGAATTATGAATATCCTCTGATTGATCCTCAAAAAAGTGCCGTTGCATTATTGAAAAATACTCCTGCATGGGTTCGAAGAGCAGTTGTTTTTCTGACAGATGGAACACCCAATCAAGATCCACCAAAAGCCAGCATCATCAATCAACTCAATCAATTGAAAGCAACACTCTATGCAATTGCTTTATCTTTTGATGCAAGTCCGGATCTAAGAGAAATTGCCGAAAAAACCGGAGGAACGACCAGTATCGCGAATACCGAAGATTTACTTGTAAATATCTATAAAGATTTAGGGAGCAAGAAACCAACAACCACCTATTGCTGGCTTACCTATACTGCACCATTCGGTTGTTCTGAAGCAAGTAGAAATCGTAATGTTCAGATCACATTTAAACCAACAAATCTTCGACAGAATTTCACCTATACTGCTCCTGCATCTTCAGTTGCCACATTACAACTTTCGCAGGCTGTTTTACCGCCCTTTCCGGATATTGCTCCAGGACAGCAAGCAACTCAGCAAATCACTGTGACAGCAAAAAATGCAGATATGACGATTACAGGAGATAATTCCACATTACCCGCTAATTTCAGGGTCTCAGATTGGGGCGGAAGTGCACCCCCATTTGTCCTCAAAGCCGGCTCTTCAAGGATCCTCACTATACGATTCACACAAACAAGTCCTCGTGACATACGAAGCGGTCGCCTTCGCCTACTTGGAAATCCCTGTAATTCAGACTATGTTTCTCTTAGCGGTGGCGCAAAAAAAGTAGTGATTGTATCACCAAATGGAGGTGAAATTCTAAGTTCATGTGATTCCATGCTCATTACATGGGGAGGAGTGGATGCAAGCGACACCGTGAGACTTCAATATTCCATGAATAATGGAGTTTCTTGGAATATAATCAGCAATACTGCAACAGGATTGAGTCATGTATGGCGACCTCCTTTCAATGGACAATATCTCTTCCGTATTGCAGCAAGAACGACCAGAACCGGAGGCATGGCGAATATTCTAGGATCAGGCACAGGTAGTGAATCCGGGAATGGCATTACAACCAATGCACATGCTTCATCATATGTTGTTACCGGACATTATGAAAAACAACTCGCTATGAATGGTCAGCAAATTTCTTCTACCCGCACTCAAGACATGTTTCTCGGTAGATTACGTGATGACAATGTTTTATGGCTTCGAACCGGCGCACAATTCTTTACTTCATTTCTTCCATATACGAATGCTTCAGGGAAAGCAGTATTGGTTGACAGCGCAGATGCTATCTATGTTGCCAGTGATGTCACACGGACGGTCAATGGCGGAAGGATTTCAATCATACTACAAAAAATAACCACTTCGGGTAGCATCGATTGGAGCAAAGAAATCTTGGCTTCACAGAAGAGTATCGGAGCAAGATCACTTGGAAGAGATAGTCTTGGAAATTATTATCTCAGTGGACTGTATGATGGACAATTTTCAGTTCCCGTGAAAACCGGTGGATCCGCAACCATTACTGCAGTAGGACAAAGACCATTCACATTGCTCTTTAATGATCGTGGTGAATTTCTGGCTCTACGAGATAGTATCTCAAAAGGATATCTTCACTTCCCTGCTGATACAGCCAAAGATTCCATTGGAACACTGTATACTGTCAGAACATTTTCGAATACACTCGCTTTGACAGATACATCGTTCAAAAGTGCGGGTAAACAAGACATAGCGATTCGATTGCAAGGAAGAATAATGACACCGCCTGATCAGAGCGATGGCATTTGTACGGTGATCACACCACTGCTTACATTGAAGCAAAGTACAATCACGATTCCTGCAGTGCAAGTTGGAGAATCAATTGATCACATTGTATCCGATTATCTTTGCAATCGCTCTTCAACTCCCATCATTTTGGATGAATCTATCATTACAAATGCAAATGGATTATCCATTTTGGAGCCAGTGGCCGGTACGGTCATTCCCGGTGATACATGTATACAAGTGACATATCGCTTTACACCATCAGCGAAGGGTCAGCAAAATGGAATCGTCCGTTTTGGCAATTCCTGCACATTCGCAAATGGTACTATTCGAACTGAGGCATACTCACTTGGCGCATCTTTATCCAATCAAGATTGGAATATCAAACGTATCAATACAATACATCGTAATTCCATACAACTCAGAAATACCGGTGATGATGATATAACCATTAGATCCATCAAAGTTTCGAATGGTCTATCTTTTGCACTTCAAAATCTTCCTAATGTTCCTTTTATATTGAAAGGTAATTCATCTCTCGATATTAACTGTGATTTCATACCGGCTGATACAATTGCATATCTGGATTCAATCATTGTTGAGATTGAACAATTGAAAGATCCATTGATTGGTATTCTTACCGGCAAAGGTGGACTCCCAGTTTTTTCATCAAAAGGATTTACATTTCAGCAGATAGCTGTTAATACCACTTCAAGTGAAATCGCAAATATCAATGCAGAGAATCGTTCTTTGACTCTGCCATTACATATATCGGACATTGCGCTTAGCATGAATGAAGGTGATTTTTATATCATGCAATCTGATCCATTGCCTGCAGATATTTCTTATTCAACTAGTCATAATACCAAGATAGGATTCAAGCCAATCAAGGCTGGTAATCGCAGTGCTTATCTTGTCTTTACGCATGATGGAATGTCAGGTCCCGATGAAAAACCACGCAAGAAAGACAGCGTATTGATTGAAGGAATAGGCATCAGTAAAGGACTCGTGATTGATACTGTTCTTGATATGGGAACCATCCTCACTTGTGATATTTCTATCAAAGATCTTATCCTCAAGAACCCCAATGATCAAGATATCACCATCATTGATATTGCAATCAGCGATCTACCCGGTAATTCATTCACATCAGCATTTTATGCAAAAGCGGCTCCAATCATCGTGCCTGCAAAAGGAAGTGCTCCGGTTCCCGTGGGTTTTGTGCCGGATCGGATCGGACAAGTAAATGCATTCATCAAATGTACCGCCGAGGATGGAACGGTCTATACTACCTATCTTATTGGGGATGGCATAACGATGCCTTCAGTGGTGAAGATTAATGATCAGGTAACACAAGTAATCCCGATTATTCCCGGCTCCAAGTCAGTATTTGATCTGTCAATAACTACGCAAAAAGCACTTAACTTTCCACGCATAGATAGTATAATGTTCGATGTGAACTATCCCAATACTCTTCTCAGCATAGATACCATTGTCTCATTGCAATCCAATTGGACAGCATCAATTGTTCAGCAAGACGCAATCCTTGGAACATTGAAGATACTTGCAAGATGTCAAACTCCTACAAAAGAACTACCAAACAGTACATTACTTCGCCTGTTTGGATCAACATATCTTGGGGATCCTAATAATCAACAATTGAAGATTAACGCTTCAGTGAATGCACTATGCATTGATCCATCACAATCACAAGTTGGTTTCACACTTGATGCCGTATGCTTTGCCCAAGGAAGATTAATTTCTGCAATGAAAGATGCTTTTACAATCGATGTTTCGGAAAAAGAACTACGTTTTAGTATGCCTTTTACCGGTGTATCTGAAGCATATGTGGTAGATATTGCAGGAAGAGTTATTCCACTCTTATCTCTACAAGAGAGAAGTTCAGGATATCATCATGCGATGCTACCTGATCTATCGCAAGGAGTCTATATGATCATTGCGAAAAATGGTCCCTATCAAGTTCAAAAACAAATCATCATACACAATACATCCATTCTCCATTGAATTGAGTAATCACCATGAATGATATCATGCAATCGGCAATTGAAAGAACTTCGCAAATAATCGAAGATAGAAGACATATACATCGTAATCCGGAATTGTCTTTCCAAGAGCATGAAACTTGTGCTTATATTTCACGGCGCTTGGAATCAATGAATATCCAGCATTCCATTATCGCTGAAACAGGCATCATAGCATTGATTGGTTCTGGCGAACGATGCATTGCGCTTCGTGCAGACATCGATGCATTGCCAATTGAAGAAGAGACAAATCTCGAATTTGCTTCCTGTAAGAAAGGAATCATGCATGCATGTGGTCATGATGCACATACTGCCATGCTTTTGGGTGCGGCATCGATACTAAAAGAGAGAGAGCAATCATTGAAAGGGACAGTGAAATTACTCTTTCAACCCGGTGAAGAAAAAGTACCCGGTGGAGCAAGTATCATGGTAGCTGAAGGCGCGCTTGAAAATCCCAAACCTGAAGTCATTTTTGGTCAACATGTTTACCCGGATGCACCTTCAGGAGAAGTGCAAATCAGCATTGGTCCCACAATGGCATCGGCTGATGAGCTCTATTGGACAATTCATGGCAAAGGAGCGCATGCCGCTCAGCCACATCAAGGGATTGATCCGATTCTCATTGCATCTGAGCTCATTCTACATTTGCAATCCCTCATCACTAAATCACGCAATCCATTATTACCGGGCGTTCTCGGCATCACGTCCATACATGGTGGTTCGGCGACGAATATCATACCGGAAAAGGTAGAAATGAAAGGTACACTCCGCTCATTTGATCCTGAATGGCGTGAGAAAGCAATGATCATGATCAAAGAACATTCAGAGCAATTATGCGCAATGCATGGAGCCACATGTGAAGTCACGATTCTTCGTGGCTATCCTGCCGTTCATAATCATGAAGGTGCGGCAACATTTGTCATCAATTCAGCAAAAGAGTTATTGGGTGAATCCGGCATCACGAATTTTGAACCCAAAATGTGGGGTGAGGATTTTGCCTATTATGGTCAGCATATTCCCGCAGCTTTTTGGATGCTCGGCGTAAGACCACATGATCAATACTCCATGCCGGGATTGCATAATGCAGCATTCACACCCGATGAAGAAGCTCTTCCGATTGGAGCGGCTATGATGAGTAAGATTGCAATTGATTGGCTAGAGAATCATGGATGATCGCATCATTATCTTTTTTGACAGTGAATGCATGCTTTGCAATACATCCGTACAATGGATTTTAAAGCATGAAAAGAACCACGATATTTTCTTTGCCCCATTATATGGTGTGACATTCAATGAGCTACCCTTTGCAAAAGAGTATCTACCAGATTCAATTCTTGTATGGAAAGACAATACTTTGCTCATGAAAACACGGGCTATCCAATATGTCCTCTATGGCATGGGTGGCAAGTGGAAAGTACTTTCGGGATTGATGCATTGCATACCACTTTTCATTGCAAATCCAATATATGATTTCATTGCAAGGAAGCGATATGGTTGGTTTGGTAGAACGACAGAATGCATGCTTATGAAGGGTTCGATGAAACATCGTTTTCTAGATTGATCTTTACTTTTTTTTGAGCGTTTTCTTTCCCATTCGATCAATCATTCCGAGTATATGCGAAAAGTCTTTTCTATATGATGCAGGGAATCCTCTGTTCTCATCATAATATTCAATGATGGTATCTTGTCTGAAATATGTCACTGTCTTGACATATACCGAACACTTCCCTTTTCCCTTCTCTTTCAACACGGAAATCTCAATTTCTCTTTCATTCAAAGCACCTTGTTTGATATAGGTCTTTGTGATTAATGTATCGGAAGAAGCATGATATATCTGATATCCCAATTGCGGAAGCGAATCTTGGATGGAAGCCCAGAATTGCGCACTTGAATCTCGATGAAAAGAAATGGTAAAATGTCTTGAGAAATCTGCACTTGCACATGAGAAGAGAATGAATACTAGACTGATCAAGAAAGCTCTCATGATCATTTACTCATGTTTATGACATCCACCGCCATCAGCAAGTATGATGAGATCCCCGGAGTGGGTACCACGAGAAAGGAGCGAATCCTGAGGTAGATATTCCCAATCTCGTGTCAGATTATACATTCCGACTCTTTCTTCATTCGAAGTGTAAAAACCCAAACTCGCGGCTATCACGGGAATCACATCATTCACGGGTAGATGTTCATTGACATTCACTCTGTAAATCTGAC
>JALRFC010000056.1 GCA_023253875.1 Candidatus Kapaibacterium sp. | reverse complement strand
CGTTCTTCGGAATCAGGCAATTCTCTACCCATAAATGAATCGGCAGTATATGCCAGTGGAGAAGAACCTTCATACATCCCACAGAGAATAATCGTGGAATATTCCAATTCTCTAATCTGTTCCATTGATGTAACAGTAATTCCCGTACCCGGCTTTTCCCGAATTTGAAATTGAGATCCTTGTACGATGGAAGTCAGTCTATCCAAATGTACCTTCAGAGAAGAATGTACATGTGGATTTCTGTGCATTCGTAATCGTGCATATTCATCCATCAATTGATACAGCATACGAAGTGCTCGTACATCTCTTTCCAATAATTCTGAAGAGGTCTGATGGATATCAATGCTTGCATCATACTGTTGATGTCTTGAAAGTGATTCAAGTGTATCCATTATACCACAAGATTGAATGATATCCTGCAATTGTTTCATGGCGATATCAGGACTCATCAGTGATTCTTGAGAAGGTAAGAGCTGTTCCAATGTATGGAGGACTTCCTGAACAAGCGCTACTTCCTCATGTCTTCGTTCCAATTGTTTCAAAGCATCTCGATCAGGTCTCATCTGTATGATTATGTCACGTTCTCGGTCTCGAAGCATGCGTTGATAGGAATTCAGCGCTTTATCCCATTCTCTCATTCCTCGGCCACCTTTGATACGCATTGCTTTGATGACATGCTCAAATGATTCCAGGAGTTTTGTAGATTTTTTGATTGAAGGAAGTATGATATACGGACTCATGAGGATATTCCGGATATCTTCTATTCTGCAAGAGTGTCGAATGAAATCAAATAAAAGAAAAACAGCTGTTATGACGGGAGATGTTGGAAGTTTAGGTCTATCCGTGATATTAACCGGCAATCCATGCAGAGGAAATATCTCTCTGAATAATCCTGAATATTGTTCCGGATTACGCATGGCTATGACTATATCGCTGAGAGGTGTTGCATGTTCAATATGCATCCATTTTACATATCGAGCAATTGCATCCACTTCACTTTGTGGATGCATACATTCCAGTATTGTAAATGGTTCTTTGAAAGCTGGGGAAGCGATTGGTCTTCTACCGGAAAAAAGATGATGTCGTAAATGATCATGCAATGCAGTATGCACTCCATCATCTGCATTCATATTATGGGGTTTGAAGCCTGTATTTCCTAGTTTGGAAAATGTTTCATCAAAATTTCCAAATAGCGGACCATTCTCCGGATCATATTCGAGGAAACATGCAAATGGTGCATGTGAGCGTTCGAGTGCATCCAAGAATTTCCATTCAGGTTCAGTGAATTCCGAGAACCCATCCATGATGATGATCCCATAATCTAGTATCGAATCCGGTTCTTTGAGTATCTGCTCTGTGATGAGTGAAAGCAAAGCTGGATAATCCAGAACACATTCACGCTTAAGTATGGATTCATATTCTGCCAAAATCAAGGACAAATCATGAATTCGATTGATATCATGAATGCCATGCATGGAACGTGGATCAGGGGATTGTAATTCGATTGAGAGTGCATCTGCTGTAATACCATCTTTGCGTAAACCATAGAGTATCTCGGCGCATTTTTCGATGGTTTGTCTTGAAAGATGATCGCTTAGTCCACGGTAAAAAGAAAGATTCACCGTTTCCATTGCTTCTTCGAAGAGCATGAGTCTATATGCATCTGAAATGATGCGATATGTTCCCCGAGGAATGATGGTTGAAAAGATACTTTGTGCAAATCGTTCAAGCGTAAAAATCGGCAAATCAGGCACGGGCCTGAAATGCCGATTAAATAATGTTCGTGTGAGCATTCTGTCCAGCATGCGCTTGCGCCTGCCGGTTGGTACGATCAGCGAATAGGATTCAAATGATTCATGTTCCACCAATTCCCCGAGAACGGCATGGAATCTTCCTTCAACTCCGTGAAGTGTATGATACCGCTCATTGGCAAAGACATATGACATAATGCATTAATAAATTATCGTGGTTGATTGTGTTTCTTGGAACCTTCGAACATTGTACCTTGACTCATCGCCAATAATTCACGCATGGTTTTATGCATGCCTTCTGTTGAACCATCGAAAAACATGACATTCCCTTTGCCATTTTCAGCGATATGTCGCAAGGTTTCATTCCACATTGAGAATAAAATGACGGAAGCATCGGCATCAGCTGAATTCATTTCTTTGATGGCTTCACTCATACCTTTTGCCACTTCTTGTCTGAATAATGCAATGCCTTGACCCCGCATTTGGGCAGCTTCTTTCTCTGCTGTAGCACTGATTTTTATGGCATTTCCATCGGCTTCGGCTTGCTTTGTTTTTGTAATGAGTAATGCTTGCCCTTCATTCTCTGCGGCAGCTTTAAGATTATTCGAGGCGACTACTTTTGCCATTGAATCCATGATCATTTGGTCAAAGGTAATATCATTCATCTGAAGATCAATCAAATGATAACCCCAAGATTCAAGAGTATTGTCAAGCTGATCTTTGACATGATCAATGATTTCTCTGCGAAGAGATAAAATTTCGGATTGTCTTTTAGTGGCAACAAAACTTCTGACTGCACCTTCAACTGTACGAATGAGAGCTTGCATGAAATTTCGATCATCAACGAATTTAAAAGCAACATTCAATATTGTTTCTTCGCGTTGATCCAAGACAGAATAGAGAAGCATGGTCTTGAATTGTACATTTGCTTGATCAACAGTGATTGCTTGAAATTCCAATTCTACGGAGCGATTTTGTACGCTGATTCTACGATGAATGGTTTCTAAAATTGGAATTTTAACATTCAGTCCGGGTGACATGATTCTGCGATATTTTCCAAATGAAGTAACAACTGCTACTGTGCCTTGAGCGACAGTTCTGAGAGACAATAGCAAGATGAGGAATACTATAATACCAATGAAAATCAGCACTTCCATGATGCTTCTCCTAATGATTGTGAAAACCATGTGCAAAATACAATAATTGCCTCTTTTCTAGGCATCTAAGTAGAGTGTTGTGATGAGACTTCAATCAATGACCAAATTGCAATGCATGCAAGCGTGCATAGTACCCTTTTTGCTTGAGCAATTCTTGATGTGTACCCATTTCTCGAATGATCCCTTGATGCAAAACGATGATATTATCAGCTTTCTGTATGGTTGACAATCGATGGGCAATCACAATGGATGTTCTATTGCTCATTAATGTGTCAAGCGAAGCATTGATGAGTTGTTCTGTTTCTGTATCAATACTGGATGTCGCCTCATCTAAGATCAGAATATCAGGATCAAATGCAAGTGCGCGACAAAATGAAATCAACTGTTTTTGTCCAACAGAGAGATTACCCGCTCTTTCAATCATTTGTGTATCAAAACCTTGTGGCAAAGAGCGTATGAATTCAGCAGCTCCCAATGCCTCGGCTGCCTTTTCAATTTCAGCGCGGGTGATGGAAGGATTACCAAGTGAAATATTGTCTGCAACAGAACGCGAAAACAAAAAGACATCTTGCAACACCAAAGCTATCTTAGATCGAAGAGAAGTTTTTGTAAAATTTCGTATATCGGTTCCATCAATGCGAATTGCTCCCGCATTGGGATCATAAAATCGACAAAGTAGATTCACGATTGAACTTTTTCCGGAACCTGTTGCTCCCACAAGCGCAATCATTTGTCCTTTTTTTACACTGAATGAAATGTCATGAAGTACGGTTTTATCGGGTACATAACCAAATGTCACATGATTGAATTCAATGCTATCTGTGAACCCCCTTAATTCTTTCGCATCGGAATCATCCTGCATCGGTATTGGTGTATCGAGAATATCATAGATACGTTCGGCTGCTGCTACCGCACTTTGCAAAGTATTATACTTTTCGGTTAAATCTCTGATTGGTCTGAAAAACATTTCGGCATATTGTGTGAATGCAATCAACATACCGAGTGACATTGTGCCTTCAAAAATATGAGAAGATGTATACCATAGAATGAGTGCAAGTGCAAGCGCGCTTGTGAATTCCACCACCGGAAAGAATGATGCATAATAATTGATGGTTTTCAATTGGACATTACGATGTTCGGTATTGATTTCATCGAATTCTTTGAATCGTGAGGACTCTTGAGAATACAATTGAATGGTGGTGATTCCGGTGATATATTCATTCAAAAATGCATTGAGTTTACCGATGAGTCTTCGAGTTTCACTATAAACTACGCGTACTTTTTTCCGAAAAATGATGGTTGCAATGATCAATAGTGGAAGTACGCCGATTGTCACCAATGTAACCTCCCAACTTGTTGCAAGCATGAAGCTTATGATGAATGCAATAAGAAGAATATCGGAAAATATTGTCACTACGCCTGAAGTGAATAATTCATTGAGTGCTTCAATATCATTTGTCACACGTGTGACGAGTCTGCCAACCGGAGTTGTATCATAGCTACGAAGTGATAATGACTGTATGTGATTAAACACTTCCATGCGAACATTATAGAGTACTTTCTGCCCAATTCTTTGGAGCATGATGGAAGTGAAATATTGAAGTCCGGCATGAATGAGTAGAACTGATACGATGATGCCAACCATCATCAATAGTCCTTGTTCATCTTTTTGCAGAATATAGGAGTCAATTCCGACTTTTGTGAGATATGGACGGAGTGGTGCCATACCTGCCGCAATCACGGTAAAGAGGAAAACAATGAAGAGTGAAGTACGATATGGTTTGATAAATACGAGCAATCTGCGGATTAGAGTATAATCCACAGAGCTATATACTTTATCGTCCTGTGAAGTCATAAGTTTTGATGTACGGGATTCTTGAATGGCACAAAATTAGCCATTTATCAGCTATGAATCGCCATAATCATTGCGACTTCCCATAAGTGAGCGTATTGGGATTGAATGTTCTCCAAGAATGCCAAAATTCTTGATATGCAGGAATTGGTTGGAGTCTTTTACCGAGTAATATGCCATCTATGCAACGACCCGTTTTATCCCATAAGGTTTGCGTTCCCTCATCGAAGAATTGATCATTGCCAATGGTTTTTGGATTGATGATGATACTATCAATTGTACGATTCCACACATTGAATGTGCCATTGTCTGAGAGTAAGTGAACGATAATTGGTGTATCATTCACTGTATCGAGCAAAAAGCGTTTGTTTTTAGTTCTTTGCCAATCATAGGCTTTTGTCGTCTCACCGATACGTATACCAATAACCCATGATTTATCATTCCAAGAATTCTGATTTGTTCCGACAAGCTTGCTTTGAATAAGTCCTTTATCATATCCTGTAAGACCTGCATATTGCTGAGTAAATGCTGTATCGGGCATCATGACAAGTGATTTTGGAAAACGTCTTTTCCACTCTTTGAGTGATTTTTGATAAATAGGATATTCATGTAATGTCATCCCTTTACGTGCACCCGTCACTGCCTCACCTGTGGCTTGTCTCCACCATGAACCAGTTGTTGCATCTTCAAACATTGCATTGAAATGATCCATACCTACAAGTCTGAATTGCTCATTTGTTCCTTCAATAATCGGATCCCATATTCTACCTGTTCTACATACAGTACAATAAGTGATCATCACCGGCTTGCCACCAATTGAATCACGAATTTGATGATGATAACCAACGATATTCATTGGATATGCTTTGGCTTCTCCATTGATTTCTGTTCCAATCACAATCATGGATTGATCAAGTGAAGGATCTGAGACTTCAATATGGTTGACACTTCGAGCTTGCAAAAACATATGATCTGCGCTCATGATATTCTTGGTCACATAATATATTCCACCGGGAAGAAAAAAGGGAAGAATAAGTAAGGTTTTCTTGATCCAAGAAGCATTATCAAGATAGAGTTTTACATATCCGAATAATGCCAATAAAAGAAATGGGATTATGATATACCAATACCACATGTGCAAAGCAAATCCAATATCAATGGTCTCAGCTTGCTGGCTACCAGGAAAAGGCATAATGAAATAGACACTTAGCACCATGATGATGCTCGAAAAAACACAACCCAGAATCGTAAACAATATCGCCATGACAAATCCCAAATAATGTTCACAAATATACCATTCTTCCACAAAGCCTCGTAGAGGCGGTATCATCCTAGCCCCATCGGGGCGACATTATAATTAACTAACGCATAAAAAAATCCCCTTGCTTTGGTGGGCAAGGGGATAGGTAATTAGTCTTCGAATCTTCTATCATCTCTTGGACGATCATCTCTAGGTCTTTCTTCACGAGGACGATCATCTCTAGGACGATCATCGCGACGTGGACCTCTGTCGCGATCATATCCACCACGACCTCCACGATCTCTATCATATCCACCACGGCCACCACGATCATCACGACGTGGGCGTTCTTGTCTTTGTGGTTCTACATAACCTTCGGGAGGAGTGAGTAGTACTTTATGACTCAATCTGAATTTCCCATCAGATTGGATTTCGAGAAGTTTGACATCAATTTGCTGTCCAACTTTCAAAACATCGCCAACATTTTGGAAATGATCATAACTGATTTGTGAAATATGTAAAAGACCTTTTGTCTTCGGCATGAATTCAACGATTGCACCTAGACCTTCCCGTACATCTTTTACAGTCGCAGTATACACTTTGCCAACTTCCGGTGGACTTGTCAGTGCTTTGATTCGTTCAATTGTTTTCTGCGCTGCTTCTTGATTTGTAGCGGCAATAATACATGAACCATCATCTTCAATTGTGATTTCAACACCGAATTCTCTTTGCATACCACGAATGGTATCACCACCAGGTCCAATCACAGTACCAATCATGTCTTGAGCAATCATGATTGTGGTAAGTCTTGGTGCATATTGTGAAAGATCTGAACGATGTTCAGCAAGAGCAGCATTCATGATGCCAAGAATATGCAAACGACCATGACGAGCTTGATCCAATGCTCGACGCATGAGATCTGTGGATAAACCACCGATTTTGATGTCCATCTGACAAGCAGTGATGCCGTCTAGAGTACCCGCGACTTTGAAATCCATATCACCAAGGAAATCTTCATCACCCAAAATATCACTCAAGATCGCTGAATCATCTTCTTCCATAATGAGACCCATCGCAATACCTGCAACTGCTTTTTTGACGGGAACGCCGGCATCCATCAATGCAAGACTTCCGGCACAAACTGTTGCCATGGAGGAAGAGCCATTGGATTCCAAGATGTCTGAGACGATACGCACTACATATGGGAAATCTTCATCACCCGGCATCATCACTTTCAAAGCGCGCTCAGCAAGTTTACCATGTCCGATTTCACGACGACTCGTACCGGTCATGCGGCCGGCTTCGCCGGTGGAGAAAGGAGGGAAGTTATAATGCAACATGAAGCGACGGAATTCAGTTTCAAATAATCCATCAATCATCTGTTCATCACTCTTTGTTCCAAGCGTCACTGTTGTCAAACTCTGTGTTTCACCACGAGTGAATAATGCAGAACCATGAGTTCTTGGAAGTAATCCTGTAAGACAATCGATTGAACGAATATCTGTTGTCTTTCTACCATCCAAACGACGTTTATCATCAATGATCATGCGACGCATTTCATGCTTTTCAATCTTGGATATATACCCCTTGACTTTCTTTGTACGTGCATCAAGAAGTGCTTGATCCTCAATTGGTTCAGCTTCTTGCAATGCATTCAATACAGTATCACGTAATGATTTTGCAAATTCAATGCGTTGCTCTTTGATGGAATCTTTACGAATCTGTTCTTTGATGAGTGGCGCAGCAATAGCTTTTACAGCCAATAGCAAAGCCTCATCATCTTCAGCAACTTCGAATTCTTTCTTGGTTTTTCCGGCAAGTTCTCGCAATTGCAATTGCAATGCATTGATTTGCTTGATTGTTGCATGAGCAAATTCTAGAGCAGCAATAAAATCCTCTTCAGAAATTTCTTTCGAACTTCCTTCCACCATCATAATTGCTTCATCAGTACCCGCAACCACAATCTCAATATCGGATTCCACTAATTGACTCATCGTTGGATTACAGATGAATTCACCATTCACGCGACCAACCATGACTTCTGAATATGGACCATTGAAAGGGATATCTGAAATGACGAGAGCTGCAGAAGCACCTACTGCCGCCAATGTATCGGAATCAATTTCATTTTCTGATGAATAAATGGAAGCCACTAATTGGGTTTCATATTTCCACCCTTTAGGGAAGAGAGGTCTAGCAGGACGATCTATCAAACGTGCGGATAAGATTTCCTTTTCACTTGGCTTTCCCTCACGTTTAAAAAATCCACCAGGAATTTTACCGGCAGCAGCTGCTTTCTCACGATATTCAACTGTAAGAGGTAAGAAATCAATATCAGGTCTTGCATCTTGTGATGCACATGCAGTGACGAGTACCATTGTATCGCCATAACGGACCATCACTGCGCCATTGGCCAGTTTTGCAAAACGACCGGTCTCGATAGTATATTCCCGTCCATTAAGTGTTAGGGAAACTGAATGTTGTGCCATAATTCTCCTTGGGATAGCACGTGTAACATTCATGGGCGGACTCATTCTGAGGACTGAAGTCTGAGCGGAGGAAGAAATCTCAGAAAAGATTCCTTCCTGCACTCAGAGCGGCATGCCCACAATCTAAAGCCCCCATGATTTTATGATTGCATAACAGTATCAATAAAAAAGGGCGCCATGAGCGCCCTTGAGGTTACTTTCGTATTGATAAAGCGCTAATGATGGCGCGATATCTCGTAATGTCATTTCTCATCAAATAATTAAGAAGTTTCTTTCTCTTGCTGACCATTTGCATGAGACCGCGACGGCTATGATAGTCCTTCTTGTGTTGCTCAAGATGCTTGGCCAATACGGAAATGTTTTCCGTCAATAAAGCAATCTGTACTTCAGGTAGACCGGTATTTGACTCGTTTCCACCATATTGTTTGATGATCTCTGCTTTTTTAGCTTGATTCAGCATAAATATTCTATTGAGATGTAATGTGTAAATCAGTTA
>JALRFC010000055.1 GCA_023253875.1 Candidatus Kapaibacterium sp. | reverse complement strand
ATCCAATACCCGCAGTCATTACATCAGCAAACCAATGAGTTCCAAATTGTATTGGCCTTTGTGCATAAGTGAATGATATCTGAGGTTGTATAAAGAATTCATTTTTGATGATTGGAATACGATATGAAGTTCCAAGTACCAAACCAAAATATCTTGGATTAATACCTGCCAAAGCACCCAATGAGGTATTTCTTTGTTGCGTGCCATTGTCGAACACTTGATTACCGGATAGGATATTCTCCTGATAAGTATAATTCTTGGAAGTATTCACACCCACTGAAAAACCAAAAGTCAACTCAAATCGGTGAAAAGGGATAACATTATAGAGCAATTGAAAATGGAGAATAGATAAATTAGTTTCCAACACTGACCGTACAGTACCTATATCATTTCTCGCATTGAGGATACCCACTGTTTCTGTAGATAGTACTGCTCCGATATCTCTATAACCAAAGGATGCAGTGAATGAGTGGTGATAGTCCAATACATATTTTGCAAAAACAGAAGCGTCAATTCCTAAGCCTTCTCCTTGTTTGAATTTCGGACAACAAATTGACATAGGTTTCGGCGGGAGCATATCCGCTCTGTGAAGTGCGAGCGCCGGTAAGACTGAGACCCCATAAGATACTCTTTGCTTATCGTGTATAGATTGCTTTGATGCATAAGCATCGCATGCAATGAACAGGAAAACACTGACTATGGAGAGAACATTCATTGACCTTCAGCTAATTGTTTCGATGTTGCTTGAACCAACAATTGTTCAATAATTGTTCCTAGACCCCCTTCCATGATTTCTCGCAATGGATGATTTTTCACTTCACCTTCCAAACGATGATCTGTGACTCTATTTTGCGGATAATTATAGGTTCTAATCTTTTCTGATCGATCACCTGTTCTGATTTGTTCTTTTCGATCTTTTGATAAGGCTTCCGATTGTTTTTCCAATTCCAATTCATAGAGTTTGGTTCGCAATAATTTCATTGCTTTTAATCTATTTGCCAATTGTGAACGTTCTTCCCTACATTGAACAACTATCCCTGATGGCTTATGTGTAATTCGAACCGCAGTTTCCACTTTATTAACATTCTGACCACCTTTGCCTCCTGCTCTAGAAAAATTCAATTCAAGATCTGATTCAACGATATCTATGTCTATATCTTCTGCCTGTGGTAATACTGCAACAGTTGCAGCCGATGTATGTACTCTACCTGAAGACTCTGTTGCAGGAACTCTTTGAACTCTATGCACTCCACTCTCATACTTCATCATGCCAAATACATCATCACCATTCAATTCAAAGACTACTTCTTTATAGCCACCTATTTCGCTTTCATGTATATCTAATAATTGAAGCTGGAGACCTTTTTGTTCTGCAAGTCTCATATACATTTTAAGGAGATCACCAACGAATAGTCCGGCTTCATCACCACCTGTGCCAGCTCTGATTTCCACTATGCAATTTCTTTTGTCATTTGGATCTTTTGGAAGTAATAGTATAGTCAATGCCTCTTGTTGAGTATGTAAAAGCATTTGAAGTTCTTCTTTCTCCTCATAGGCCAGGGATCTAAGCTCTGAGTCAAGAGATTGTTGAAGGAGCTCATCATTTTCTTTTAGGGCATGAATAGTTTCCAAGAGGGAATTTCCCAATTGTACGATTGGTTCGAGTTGTGTCAATTCCTTGGATAATACTCTAAACAAGTCATTATGTGAGATAATGTCAGGATCATTTAACTGATGTAATACAGTATCATATCTTTCTTTTATTGCAAGTATCTTCTCTTCCATCTTTAGCCATGAACTTTGTATTTTTGCCTAATAATATTCAAAACTACGATGATTATCACAAAATCTCATATCTATGACATAAAGTCTCTATTCTTGGAAATGACCTTTCTATTTCTCCTCTGTAGTGGTTGTACCCAGGAAAATCCTGTATTATATGATCCAAGCCTACGTGATAGCAGTGTAAGCGTTCGTTTCATTAATATGTCTAACCGTACAAATCCTCAATCATTCACAATTGACGGTTGTCCAACATTTACAAATATCAACTTCGGAAATAGTTCTGATCTTCGTGTAAATACCATTGATAGCGCTCATTATACAATTGCTGAAAATGGACAGGATATTTACTCTACTAAGTCATTGCAAAGACCAAAAATGTCTTTCTTTCGAAATACGATTCAAACTTTTATTAGCGCAGGAATACAGGGCAAAGATTCAACATATGTCTTGCAATTATCTACATTTACAACAGATGCGGTAAAGAATACAACTAAGCTTCGGATTGTCAATACTCTGCCCGATTCACTCCCATTGAATGTACATCTTGGATGTGAGCAAGGAGAAATGCTGGCTTCTTTTTTACAGCGAGGTCAAATATCAGCGGAACATGATATTCTTCCAGGTTCGAATGCGATTTCACTTGTGAATGCTGTCGATAATTCTCTCATTGGAACATTTGATAAATCGGGCTATACTTTTTCCGGAGATTCAATCTATACCATTATCATTGGCAGAGATCCCATAATAGGTACCATTCGAGTATTTTCATTAAATGAATTCTCAAGAGATATTCAGTCTTTCACTGATTTACCAAAGGCAAATAATCTAAGTGCAATGATCAATGTGTATAATCTTGTTTCATTCAATATCCAATCTTCTATAAAAAGGGGCGGTTCTTCAATAAACATTCAAAACAATCAGATTCCATTTTCATCGCAATCAATGGTTGTATCCACATGTTCAATCAGTGCAAGTGATTCTATCATAATTGAAGACAATAAAGGGAATGTGCTGGCTTCCGAACCAATCGTCATTTCTCCATATAGAAAATATTCCTGTATTGTCTCGAAAAATATATCTTCAGCCAATGGATATTCTTTAATTATTACTGAGAATATTCGAGAGAAAACTAATGGATCTATAGCGGGTATTAGAGCAATCAATGTATTAAGTACAGACCCTATAGCATTAAATTCTGCGGCTAGATCAATTGGCAATCAGTTTGAAGCAGGCAGAATTCTCTATTCTTCATTATTGAATAATGATATATCAGATAGAATTACTGTACCGGGAGGAATACTCCCATTATTGATACAAACTAGCGCTACTCCTCAATTACTGATTTCAAATACCATTGGTAGTATTCTTAATGGTTTTAATTATATAGTGGTAATTTCCCCTACTTCAATTTCGGCAATACAAGAAGAAACAGGAGAAATCATCCGTTTTGAATCAGGAGCAATTCTACAACTCATTCATGGAGCATCGAAACAAACTTCGCATTCCATAACTATTGGTTCAATTGTGCAAAATGCTCAATTGCAAGCAGATGGTGTATGTACAACTGTCATTCCATTGAATAGAACTACGCTCATTTCTACCGGTATTTCCTCGGCAAATATCACTGCCTTGGACTCAAATCAACGGTATTATATTATCATTGATGAAAAGAAAGATATCTTGGATTATTCCTATAATCGCAGTCAATTAGACAATAAGCTCACAAAACTTCGTGTGATCAATCTCAGTCCGATAGCTGAGGTTGACTTATATTTGGATTATGATAGCAGACTATATAATGATACATTGAATAGAGACAAATCAAGAGATTTCAATTCACAGATTCGTGGTATTACATATAAGCAATCCTCAGATTATATGACAATAGATCGGGAGAGAAGATTGTCATTTTCCCTACTTAAATGGCAAAATCCACCATTGGTCTATGCTTCATTAAATAATGTGTTGATTTCTCTCGGGAAAAATTATTCAATCCTATTGGTTCCTGAAACAGATGGATCACATCGAACAATCATTAGACAAGAATATTGAACAAACCATAATCAAAATAACTGCAGCTAGAAAAAGAGGTAAATGCTTTGTCTGTTTTGCTGATGGAAGTTATATGCTCTTGGAAAGAGATTTGGTGTTTGAATTCGAACTTTCCAAGAATATGGTACTAACACAAAAGGTATTACAGGAATTACAATTTCGTGAAGATCTCATAAATGCGAAAAAATCGGGTCTTTCATATGCAACATATGCACTGAGAACTGAGAAACAAGTTCGAATGAAATTAAGAGAATTACAGTACAACTCTTTGATCATTGATGCTGTGATTGTATTTCTAAAAGATTTTCAATATCTCTCTGATGAGGTATTTGCAGAAAACTTTATTCAAGCAAAGATCAATAGAAAATACTATGGGTATATACGATTACGAAGAGAATTGGCTGAGAAAGGAGTACATGAGGAGATCATACAAACATATCTTCCTAAATATTATCCTCATGACATTGCATTGGAAATAGGAAGAAAATCTGCTGAAAAAAAACTACGCTCAATATCATTTAGAGAAGATACAAAGAAGAGAATGCAAGTGAAGGATCACCTTTTCCGACAAGGATTCTCTAATGACATCATTCAAACCATCATCAAAGAATTATTCTAAAGCTTGGTTTCTGACAAATCTATAATCCTCATGAATTGCTCTTCTGTAATAGGCATTACACTCAATCTAGATTGTTTAACCAATGGCATGTATTGCAATAGTTGATCTTTTTTAATTGTTGACAAAGGAATAGGTTGCTTTAATTTTTTATATGCTTTAAGGTCAACCACACACCAACGTGCATCATCAGTTGTTGGATCTTGATAGTATTCTTTCTGTACTTTGGCAATACCTACTATTTCCAATCCTTCATTTGAATGATAGAATAAAACCAAATCCCCCTTTTTCATAGACATCAGCGTATTCCGAGCTTGATAATTCCTTACACCATCCCAAAAGGTACTTTTTTCCTTTTCAAATTGGGACCAAGGATATTTGAATGGTTCGGATTTTACTAAGAAATATTGCATATCATTCTTGAAATGGTTTAAGTGTATAATAATCGGTTCCGATAACAACTGATGCACGTAGATACAATGTTGTATCATAAGCATGCTTTATGGAAGAATCTGACAATCCTATCGCTAATGCGACATTTCTTGCTGAAATAGTATCTGAAAGATGATCAATTACAAAAGAAGTTCTTGACAATGTTTCTGAGGTCGATATTTCAACAACATCGAAACCACGTTCACGATAATAATTCATTGCTTTCTTGGCTATACCTTGCTTTCCAGAAGCATTAATGACATTGAGCTGAATATAAACATCCGATACAGTTCTTCTTTTTTCAAGTGGAACCATTGGACTAATCGGAGGATGTAGAAACAATTTGTCTATTAATACATACAATAGATATATCGAAACAATCCCCATAATTGACAGAGATAGAATCTTAACTGTAATTCCAAAAGGAATTTGTAGTGATGTTAACTTGAATTTCATACTCTTAAATGAGGTCTTTATCTGAAAGCATACTCAGCAACATCTTTCTGGCTCTGAATAAAGTAATCTTCACTGTTCCGAGAGGTATATCCATCTTCAGTGATATTTCTTCATAGGATAATTCTTCAAAATGTCTGAGTTGAATGCATTCTTTATATCGTGAAGGCAAACGCTCAACTGCTTTCAATAATTCATCTTTTGTTTCTTTGTCAATCAGATTCTTGTCAATTGGAATAGACTTATCCGGTATTATATCATAAATATCTCCACCTTCACGTGAAATCTGTTCAATGGAGATTGGTCGTATTCTCTTTCTACGGAAATAATCTATACATGTATTTGATGCAATTTTGTACAGCCATGCAGGAAAAGGAAAAGTCTGATTATATGTGTGAAGAGCATTGAATGCTTTTAGGAATGTATCTTGCACAATATCATCGGCATCATCAATACTACGTACGATTTTCAAGACATTAGCATATATCTGTTTATTATACTTTTGCCAAAGCAGTGCATAATCAGATTTCTTTCCTGATAAGACTGAATGAATGATAGCTATATCATCATCTTGCTTCAGAGTAGAAGATTGCTTTTCCATGAAATCAAGGTTTGTCTGATTGAGTTTGACCGAAATGCACACCTAAGGTCAAAGAAAAGAATCGTTTTTCAGGTTCGGATGGTGATCTACCAATGAAATTGATGGTATTCATTTTAGCTTCCAAAGAAGCAGTAATGACTTTCAAATGAACATCCAAACCCATTCCAACACCAAATCCAATGCGTTCTTTTGTTTCATCCTCCGGAGGAAGAGGAAATGATTGATTATTATAGACAACATCAACCGAATTCATGAGATAATTATAGGTGACATCTCCAATTACATACAAAGAGACCAAACCTTTATTGAATTGATACATCATCCCTGCTTGGATAGGAACAACATTCTGAATTGTAGTCATAATAGCAAGTGTATCAAGCGCATTGGCTTGATTGATGATTGGTATCACGCTCTGAGGGAAACGCGCCAATGAAACGCCTCCGGTAAACCAAAACTGCTCATCAATATTTTGTCTTATCCTTGCTCCGATTGTATACCCTGATATAGCTGCCTCTCGTAATAATACTCCTGTTACATCTGTGGATTTGATTAAGTCTGTATTATAGACTTGATTTACCAAATCCGATGGAGTAGCTAGTCCGGCAAAAACACCGAATGAACTTTGTGCCTTCATTCCCAGATTAGTGAATATGATGAAAATAAGGGCACTTATGATGATGTTAATAGTATTTTTCAATGAAGTAATTCCAAGTATTCATAAAAAGTTGTCAAGTAAATACAATTCCGTCTTGCGTAACTTTCAAAAAATTCCTAAGTTTGTGGCTCATGGTTGATCCCGTAGCTCAGTGGTAGAGCATCTGACTTTTAATCAGAGGGCCGTAGGTTCGAGACCTACCGGGATCACAAAAGCTCCTTAATGGAGCTTTTTTTATATATGTCGTTTTTTAATCATACCACCAATGGTATCTTTCACAGGGGACATAACAACAAATGCAAAGGGATCAATATTCTCAATTTCTTGAGATATCTTGCTAATTTCAAATCGAGTTATGACTGAATACAGGATATCTTTATCTTCGATATGACCTCTCTTCCCATATCCTCCTTTTCCTCTATAGACTGTTACACCTCGTCCAAATGATTCAGTGATCATGTCTTTGATCACCATACATTTATCAGAAATAATCGTAACACCAAGATATTCATCTATACCTACTGTAATATAGTCCAAACTACGAGAAGCAACCATATATGTTACCATTGAATACAAAGCTGTTTCAATGGAAAGTATATATGCACAAATACCAAATATGATGATATTTGTAATAAGTATGATATCTCCGATTGTTGTTTTTAACTTTCGTGAAAACATAATTGCCATCACTTCAGTACCATCAATGACCGCTTGACCACGTACATTTAATCCTATTCCAGCTCCCAAGAAAAAACCACCGAATATTGCAACGAGTAATTTGTCATTGGTGATTATTGGAAATTCGACAAAAACCAGAACCAAAGCAAGTGTGAAAATGGCAATAGTTGTTCGTATCGCAAATTGCATCCCGATAACTTTGCTTCCCATAAGAATAAATGGGATATTTACTAAAATGATTAATAAGGGTAGAGGAAGGTCAAAAATTGTAGTAAGCAACAGTGCTATTCCTGTTGCCCCACCATCAATAAAATTATTGGGAAGTAGAAATCCTTTTAAGCCAAATGCAGCAGAAACTATTCCTACAGCTGAATACATGATGGATTTTATCATCAGTATATCCTATTGAATTACATAGAATATGGGCACGCAATAGAATGTGTTTTACTGACAGAAATAAGTGTTGGAATAGAATCAGCACAGGATTCTGCAGCTATTGGACATCGTGTTCTGAAACTACAACCAGAAGGTTTATTGAGTGGATTGGGTATATCTCCCTGCAATAATATCCGCTTCTTCCCTTTCAGTTTAGGATCAGGAATTGGCACAGATGAAAGCAATGCTTTGCTATATGGATGTTTTGGTTCGAAATAGACTTCATCTGAAATGCCAACTTCAACCATATTTCCTAAATACATGACACCAATTCTGTCGCTTATATGATGAACGACTGACAAATCATGAGCAATGAATAGATACGATATTCCAAATTCATCTCTCAAGTCTTCCATGAGATTGATAACTTGAGCTTGAACCGATACATCCAGCGCTGAAACTGGTTCATCACAAATAATCAATTCAGGATTCGTAGCCAAGGCTCTGGCGATTCCAATCCTTTGCCTCTGACCTCCGGAAAATTCATGTGGAAAACGGTTCGCATATTCCGGTTGAAGCCCTACTTTTTCTAAGAGCCAAAGGACTTTATCTTCAACCTCTTTGGATGATAATTGGGGTTCATGAATCTCCAATGGTTCTGATATTATTTGCTTAACAGATAATCGTGAATTCAATGAAGAGTAAGGATCTTGAAAAATCATCTGAATTTTAGAGCGAAACTTCTTCATTTCAGATGAAGATAAGTTGGTGATATTATGAACGTTTCCATCCTTATCATGATACAAAATCTCACCGCCTATATGCACATCAGGTGAAACATGAGTCAAAACATTGATGATTGCTCTACCAACGGTAGTCTTTCCACATCCGGATTCACCAACTAATCCGAAAGTCTCACCACGATTGATTGAGAATGAGACACCATCAACTGCTTTTACCTCAGCTATTTTCTTTTGAAATACACCACCAAACACAGGGAAAAACACCTGAAGGTTTTTAACTTCCAACAATAATGAATTATTCATAGCGCTTTCCGTTTTCAATCTTTGTGGTAACATTATGACAGCGAACAAAATGTCCTAATTCGATTTCAACCAAAGGTGGTTCAATCGTATCACAGATATCTTGTTTTTCAGAACAACGTGTGCAGAATTTACATCCTTGGGGAAAATTCAATATGCTTGGAACATTCCCTGGAATTGCCTTCAATCTTTGTCCTTTTTCACCGGGATGATCTGCATGCGGTATAGAATTCATTAGTCCGCGAGTATATGGATGCAATGGCTCAGCAAAAAGATCATCTGTTGTGGCAATTTCTTGAATCTTACCACCATACATTACAATCACTCTA
>JALRFC010000054.1 GCA_023253875.1 Candidatus Kapaibacterium sp. | reverse complement strand
ATTACATAATTCAGCAACAACAGCTAAATCATGGGTAATAAGGAGGATTGCTGCTTCTTTTCTCTTCTCTTTTAATGTGAGCATGAGTTCAAGAATTTGGGCCTGAATGGTAACATCCAATGCTGTCGTTGGTTCATCAGCAATGAGTAAAGCAGGATTACAAGCCAAAGCGATGGCAATCATCACTCTTTGTCTCATTCCTCCCGAAAATTGATGCGGATAGTCATCAATACGCTTTTCAGGTGCAGGAATACCAACCAAAGCCAACATCTCTATGGCTCTTTGTCTGGCTTCGGTCTTATGCAATCCTTCATGAACCATGATAACTTCTTCAATTTGCATTCCAACGGGAAATACCGGATTGAGTGAAGTCATTGGTTCTTGAAAGATCATCGCTATTTCTTTACCACGAATCGCATACATCTCCTCATAGGAGGCCTGTACGATATCTTTACCTTTATACAAGATCTTCCCATCGACTATTCTTCCCGGTGGATTGGGAATCAATTTCATGAGGGATAATGCAGTAACTGATTTTCCTGAACCTGATTCACCAACCAAACCAAGAGTTTCACCTTGGTAAATATCAAAAGTCACACCATCCACAGCTTTGGCATCTTTGCCTTCTACCGTGAAATATGTTTTGAGATTCTCAATCGAGAAGAGTAATTCCTTATTCACAAGAATAACCTAGTATGATTAGCGTAATCTGGAAAATGTCTTTGGATCAAATGCCTCTCTTATGGCTTCACCAATGAAGACAATCATAATGAGGGTAGCAAACAAAGCTGCCATGGGTGAAAAGACAAGCCACCATTTTGTAAGATTTTGTAGTCCGGTACTTAACATTTGACCCCAAGATGGCGTTGGTGGTGGTAATCCAAATCCCAAAAAGTCTAGTGCAACCAATGCGGTAATGCCGGCTACAACAGCAAATGGGAAATTCGTGATAATTGGAACGAGTGAATTTGGAAGAATATGTTTGAACATAATTTTCCATGTAGGTACACCAATGGAAATTGCAGCAGCTACATAATCTTTGGACTTTTCTCTATAGAATTCAGCGCGAATATATGTTGTGATGGGAATCCATGCCGTGAGAGACAATAGAAGTACCAAGAGAATAAAACTTGGTTGTATAAATGACACAACAATGATAATCAAAAAGAGTGTCGGCAAAGTTGCCCACATTTCCAAGATTCGCTGACCAATCAAATCATAATATCCACCTTTAAAACCAAGCAATCCTCCAATGGGAATCCCAATCAGATATTCCAAGAAAACCAAAATCAAGGCAAATGAAATGGACACTTTGAAACCATATGCCATGCGAGCAAATACATCTCGACCATTTTCATCTGTTCCCATCAGTCTTGCTGGTTGACCTTCCTCAGACACCAATGGTTCCATGAAAGCAGAATTGCCATCAGTAGTGATATCTTCAATCGGACCATATGGATAGAGCGGCATGATTACGATATTATCACCATTCTCATTTTCATATTGCTTTTGTAAATCTCTATATCGTACTTGACCCGGATTTCCTAATTGTCCGAGAGATTCTCCACTTTGAAAAACGCTGACGAATTGATCTATGACAGGAAAAGAAGCGACTAAAGAAGTAAATGCAGGAAAATGATATTCGCCATTATATCGTACCATCAGAGCTTTATCATTGACAAGGACAGGTAATAAGAATGAGAGTATATACATGGTTGTCAAAATCACCAATGAATAATATCCTCTTTTGATGGTTTTGAACTTTTGCCATCTTCTTTGTCCGATTGAACGAGAACCTGATTTTTGAACTGTTTGAGACATGTATTACCTAAATCGAATTCGTGGATCAATCAATGCGAGTACAAAATCAGAAATGATGGCTCCAAATAAATTAACCATCACACCAATGACTGTAAAAGCAAATACGACAGTATAGTCACGTGATAATATCGCATAATATGAAAGCTTACCAATGCCTTCTATATTGAAAGTCGTTTCAATAAAGAATGAACCAACAAAAGCAATACCTATGATATGTCCGATATTAGCAGCAATGGGAATAACAGAATTACGCATCGCATGAAGCCAAATAATACGCTTTTCTTTCAAACCTTTTGCAAATGCAGTACGGATATAATCTTGTGAAAGATTCTCTAGAAGAGAATTCTTCATGAGCAAAGTCAGCGTAGCAAATGATTGAATAGTAGAGGCAATAACAGGAAGCACAAAATGATGGGCTCTGTCCAGTATCTTTTCACCTAGACTGAGAGATTCATATTCTCGAGATTGTAAACCACCCAATGGGAATACATCAAAGAATGATCCACCACCGAGTAATACCAGTAATAATAAGCCAAGTGCCCAACCAGGTATAGAATAGCTGATTAATATTGTAGAACTGGAAACCAAATCGAATGTAGAACCATGTCTTAATGCCTTTTGAATACCCAAGTATACACAGATTACATAACTCAGTACCAATCCAATGACACCAAATTGCAATGATATAGGAATACGAGAAGCTATCAAGTCAATGACAGGTTCACGATATTCATAGGAATTGCCAAAGTGTCCGGTAAGGATGCCGGCATATTCAGTTTTGAATACACGTAATTGTCTAAATCCTGTGGAATCAAGAACTGCATTCTCTGCTGTCCAAACATGTGTTTGAGATTCTTTGGTGTCCTTGTCAATAATGGAATATGTACCATCTTGTTGTTGATTGACTATGACATATCTACCTTCGCCTACATTTCGAGGTTCGCCCAATTTCACATTATAACTATCTGTTTCGCGAGGCCACAAACCTAACCATATGAGATAACGTACATAGACAGGTTTATCGAAACCATAATATCTTTTCAGTTCTGCCAAAGCAGTAGGTGGAATAGTAGCCGCTCCATCTTTGGCTGTTCCAGAAGCTTCTGAACCGATACCAAATCCCGAACCTGCTTTAAGCGCTTGAACCTGCTGTTCATATGGTCCACCAGGAGCGAGATTAACGATGAAGAATACAATAATCGTACAACCAAAAAAGGTTGGCACTGCAAATAATAATCTTCGGATAAAATATTGAAGCATGTAATGTCCTGAACGTAAATGCTAAGCACTAAAACTTATCGTTTGAGATTTTTCCAATACGTGACTTCTCTTATTGAGGAATTACCTGTCAATGATTTGCTATTCTTTTTAGCATCTTCCAAAGCTTTTGCTTTTTCTGCATCATACCACCAACCGGTCATAATTGCAAGATCATGCATGCCTAAAGAAGATTTTTTTCCAAGTACCCATTCTGGTACTCCAAATTTATCCCAATAAGCAATACGGATACCTCTTGGCGTCCATGCTAATAAGCAATGATAGGTAACTGATTCGATGCTATCAATTTGTCGAATGATTCCGACCTTATTCTTCGGATCGCATTGAGTATCATATTGCTTCAATAGTTCGTCAGCAAATGGGTTTTTGAAACCGGTGATATTATTATTGTCATTTTTATCTGCTAATTCTGAAGCTATACTTGTTTTTGGATATGGATCATCCAAACCACCATAATTAGCCCAGGTAATATTGAAATTTCTTTCTGCAATATTTTTTGTGATTGCATTGCCATCTTGAAATTTGATTTGTAAATCGATACCTGCCTGACGCAATGTTTGTTGATAAGGAGTAAGGAATTTTTCAAGTGGTTTAGGAATACCTAATTCCAAACGGAATGGTCTTCCATTTTTCACCAAAATACCATCTTTGTTCTTTGAAGTATAACCGGCTTCAGCTAATAATGATGCAGCTTTTGCGGGGTCATATCCAATTTTTGGATTTGCTGTATTTTCATATTTAGTATTTGCATAGAAAGAATGAATTCGCTCATATTCATTGAAAAGAAGCTTCGAAATGATTGACTCTCTGTCAAACAAATGATAGAAGGCCAAGCGAACACGAATATCATCAAATGGCGGTTTACGCATATTGAGGAAAAGTCCTGATGTTCCTACAGCACCATCTGTAAAAACACGATCTCTTTTTACCCAATGATTTTTGATTGCAGCATAGGTTGTATCTCCAAGCCATTTGTCAGTGGTATTTCCCGTAAACCAGAATTTATCAACTCCACCTTTTTTGAATTTTTCATATTCAAGAGTAGGATTGTCTTTTATGACTTCAAAAGTTATTTGATCAAAATTTCCTGAATATTTATTGACAGCATAGTCCTTGCCCCAATAATCATCACGTCTGGTGATGGTATAACTTTGTTGTTTTACGATATCATCAGCGAGAACGATATATTCGCCGGAACCAATTGGCTGAGTGAATTGAAATTTATCTAGAAATTCTTTACCGCTTAAAGCACCGATTTCTTTGGCAGACAATACGAGTAAACTATTTGCAAATGTTTTGAAAGCACGACAATCAAACTCTTTAGACTTCACTTGAACTATATATTTTGACAAAGCAACAGGAGTTTCATATTTGCTGAATATTTGTTGCATGGAAGGAGACAAAATTGTTTCATCCATGATAAGCTTGAATGTTGCCACTATATCTTCTGATGTAACAGGTGCTCCTGAAGAAAAACGAGCATTGGGGTCAATTCTGAATGTAAATGTCAGATTATCTTCAGATATTTTCCAATGCGTAGCAAGTGAAGGAACAGGTTGATCATCCAAGCCAAGATTACAGAGTGTTTCATATGTCAACGATGACATTTGAAGATTCTCTGAAAAGTTAGCTCCTTGACCATAAAAGAATGGTCTGAAGCTCAATGGAAATCTACTAATGGTAAATCTAATTTGACCACCAACAACCGCTCTAGGATCGCCAGAATGCTTGATATCAAATTCATTGAATTCATAAGTTGTGAATCCAAGATTCGATGCAATCTTCTCAAAGCCGGCCCCACCCATACTGTCTGCAACAGAAGGATCTGCTCCCGCAGGAGTATCAATTTTCTTCCAAAGTGATGTTTTATAACTTGGACCAGACTTATCGCCCTGTTGTGCGCTTTTCTTATCGCCACAACCAGTAAAAAGTATGACTGCAGCAAAACATGCAGTAAACAAGATTCCGGAACGATTGAACATAATGGTACACTCCATATAGATAGAGAATGAGTATTGAATCAAACTTGTAAAACACCTGATTTCCAAACTGGAATCTCGGCATTATGCGATGCACATGTCAATGCCATTGAAACTTTTTCCCTGGTTTCATGAGGCAATATGATTTCATCAACCCAAAGGCGAGATGCCGCATAGTATGGAGTTGTTTGTGCATCATATCTTGACTGTATATCTTTCAACATTGTCTGTTTTTCTTCTTCTGATAATTGCTTCCCTATTTTTTCGAGTGAAGCAACTTTAATTGTCAATAAGGTTTTTGAAGCTTGTGCTCCACCCATGACGGCTATTTGCGCAGAGGGATAAGCAAATATGAAACGAGGATCATATGCCTTACCGCACATTGCATAATTACCTGCTCCATAACTATTGCCAATAATGAATGTAATCTTCGGTACAATCGAATTTGATACCGCATTCACTAGTTTTGCTCCGTCTTTGATAATCCCACCCTGCTCTGCTCGGCTTCCAACCATGAAACCTGTTACATCCTGAAAGAAAATAATGGGTATCAATCGTTGATTGCAATTCATGATAAATCGAGCAGCTTTGTCGGCACTATCAGAATAAATCACACCTCCTACTTGCATTTCCCCTTTACCGGATTTTGATATTGCTCTATTATTGATCACAATACCAACTGACCAGCCATCAATTCTACCATAACCACAAATAATTGTTTTACCATAGTCTTGTTTATACTCTTCGAATTCTGAATTATCGAGGATTCGAGCTAAGAATTCATGAGTTGAATAAGGTTTGGTTCTATCGGATGGGAGTACTGAATATATCTCAGATGGGTCAAATGCCGGAGGCTTACTTTCGATTCTATCAAATATTTGTTTCTTCCCTTTCAGAGGAGAGAATGTAGCAATCAAATCACGAATCAATTCAAGTGCTTCTTCATCTGTTTTAACTCTATAATCAGTATTTCCGCTAACTGAAGAATGCATAGTGGCTCCACCTAGCGACTCAATATCCACTTTTTCTCCGATTGCAGCTTCAACAAGTGCCGGACCTGCAAGGAATAAACTACCTGCTCCTTCAACAATGATGGCTTCATCACACATGATGGGTAAATATGCTCCACCTGCAACACATGGTCCCATGATAGCTGCTATTTGTGGTATCCCTTTCGCACTCATGATTGCATTATTTCGGAATTGTCTTCCAAAATGTTCTTTATCTGGAAATATTTCATCTTGCATTGGTAGGAAAACACCAGCACTATCTACCAAATAAATAATAGGCAAGTGATTCTCAATAGCAATTTCCTGTGCACGCATATTTTTCTTGGCAGTCATTGGAAACCAAGCGCCTGCTTTTACAGTCGCATCATTGGCAACAATCATGCACTCTCTGCCATGAATCATTCCGATACCGGTAATGACACCTGCTGAAGGGCATCCACCTTGCTCTTGATACATTCCATCTGCAGCAAAAGTTGCAATTTCATGGAATATAGATGAATCATCAATCAGGTATTGTATGCGTTCTCTGGCGGTTAACTTCTGTTTAGCTTTATGTTTTTGGACGGCCTTATTACCTCCACCCTGAGAAACTATATCCAACTTTCGGTGCAATTCATCAAGTAAAGACTTATGAAAAGCCTGATTTGCATCGGACTGAGCAGAATGAATGATTGGAGTACCGATCTGCTTTGACATGGATGACTATATTAAATGATGAAATGGCGTAATTATGCGTATTTGAAGTGTACAAAATACAGAAATGACAGTATATCTTCAATAAAAAAGGCTCTGTTTTCTTGATGTGGAAAACAGAGCCTGAAATATACTCTTGACATTACTGGATTATCAGTGATACACTCATAGGATTTCTATTCTTTGGTTGTAATTGAAGCCAATATGTTCCACCTGGCAATTCGGGCAAAGATAATTGAAAAGTAAGATCATCATTCTTATAGATTCGAGTTCTGAATACTGTATTCCCTTTCAAATCAATGAGAGCAGCTTCCAATTCATTGTCACGTATACTATGTGGAACTTGAATGAAGACTTCACGTGAGGCAGGATTTGGATATACCATGAAATGATCATCATCACTCATTTCAGATATGGATGAGATTGTCATGATTTCAGATCTAGTAAAGCATCCTTGTTCTGATACTGCTTTTACGGAATAGTCTCTCGTATTTGTAAATCTAGGCAAGACATAAAATTGAGTAGTTGCACCTTGAATATCTGCATCTTTCAACATCCATTGATAGGCATATGATGGGCTTGCAAACAAAGTGTCATTTCTCATAGTTATAGTTGGTTTTTCAGGATTCGTTCCTGATAAAACGACAACTGTATCATAATCAGTACAACCTAGTTTATTGGTAGCAGAGATGATATATGTACCGGGATTTGTAATAGTCACTGTTCTGGTGCTTTCACCGGTTGACCATTTATATGTATCGAAATTTGCTCCGGCATCTAAAATGATCGGAGTATCATTGCAGATTGTAAAAATATTCTTGTTTGATACAATGTTTGGAATGCGTCTTTGATTCACTGTCACAGCAATAGGACCGAATCCTGAAGGACATCCATTTTGATCATATACTGTCACACTATAATTTCCTGTGCTATTGACAGTAATTGATTTTCCAATTGTTCCATTACTCCAGACATATGATGCAAATCCATCTTGGGCTGTTAATACAACACTATCTCCCTCACAGAAAGTTAATGGGCCTTTAATATCAACTGTACATGTCAACTCCGGACATTTGACCATATCTGCTTCCCACATACCCCTGCCATAGGTGGAAATACGTAATTTTTGACCCGATTGCAATATATCAATATCACTCACCACAACATTTGGAAGTCCATCATTATAGGGGATCCAAACTTTTGTGCCTTTGTCTCTATAATAGACACCAAGGTCTGTTCCCGCATATAATCTATCAGGAGAGTTTGGTTGATATTTCAGACAATTAACAGGAATCCAAGGCATTCCACCAGAAATATCCAACCATGTTGATGCACTCGAACCAGCATCATTTGTTTGAAACACTTTGCGATTTCCATATCCTGAGATTGAAATCCAAAAAATACTGTCATTTTGAGGATGGAATTCAAATGATGTGATTCCTGATGGACTAACGCCATTCGGAAATGCAATGCCTCTCCATGTTTTCCCTTCATCATATGTGATATATGACGCATTGTAATTCGATGCAATCAAAGTACCGGGTCTTGAAGGAGCATGTGCTATCATCATAATGCGTGATTGACGATTTGGGAAATTTGATGTCTTCGCCCAAAATCCCAAAGAATCCGTACGCCAAAGATCTCTATAACCGGCATAGGCAATTGATGCAGAGCCGGATTTAGTATTCGGTGCAAATTCTATAGGAGTTACCCATTCGCCTTCTTCAGATGTAATTGCTTCATTGATGCTTGAACTAAATGAAGATCCGCCATTAGTTGAGCGACCAAAGTTTCCATTCTGCGAAGAAACAAACATATATTTGTCATTCACAGGGTCTATTGCATTTGCCATTCCATCTCCACCCCATACTTGTGCCCAAGTATCAGGTCCAGACTTCATGCTACTACCATTATCTTGAGCACCACCCAACATATATTCAGATCTTTGTTGAGAAATACTCATTTTATAGAATTGCGTAATTTCCAAACCATCACTTAGATCTGACCATGCCGCACCACGATTCGTACTTTGAAAGACGCCTCCATCCGTACCTGCAACAATGATTGAGCCATTGATAAATTTCAAATCATGAATGTCGGCATGTACATATGGTTTACCCTGATTTGGTACCCAATATGCGTTAATTGACCAATTATTTCCACCATTTGTGGAGCGCCAAATATTAATACCGCCAACAAAGATCAAATCAGGATTATCAGGTGATACAGCAATACAGAGATCATACCAACCTTGTTGATTATCTGTATCGGTGCCTTGCATATTTCGGCCAATGATATTCGGACTCATAGCACCGGCTTCCCAAGTATTTCCTCCATCATATGAACGATAGAATCCACCAAAATCCCA